>JAGRNA010000221.1 GCA_020441005.1 Leptospiraceae bacterium | reverse complement strand
TCACATATCTCCCCGGGTTTTACAATGTCTGTCTGAATCATGGGCGGGGCATGAATTTGGCTTGCGCAAAAGCGGGGCGGCAGGGCAGTTTAAGAACATGTTTCCGGATGACCAGTCGGTGTGTTATGTGGATAACCATTTGCTGGTGATCAACAAACCGGGCGGAATACCCTCGCAAGCGGATGCCACGCAAGAGCCGGATGTGCAGAGTTTGTGCAAGGACTGGATCAAGGCCAGATACCAAAAACCGGGCGCCGTCTTTCTGGCTTTGGTGCAGCGTCTGGATCGCAATACCAGCGGATTAATGGTACTGGCCCGAACCTCCAAGGCCGCGGCGCGGCTTTCGGCAGCGCTGCGTGAACACCAGCTACAGAAGACCTATTTGGCGGTGGTGGAGGGCAACGTCCAAAACTCTCACGGTCGATTTACGGATACCCTCTGGAAAGATCCGCTGGAGCGCAAGGCAGTTGCCGTGGGCAAAGGCCGGGCCGGGGCGCGCCAGGCCATCATGGACTATCGGGTGCTGGCCCGCCGGGAGCAGTTGACTTTAGTGGCCGTGCAACTGCATACCGGCCGTTTTCATCAGATTCGCTGTCAGGCAGCGCTGCATCTTGGTCCCCTGGCTGGCGACCGCAAATACGGCAGCAGCCTGCGGCTGCCAGATCATCGGCTGGCCCTGCATTGCTGGCGTCTGGAGTTAGAGCATCCTGTTCAAAGGGAGCGGATGCAGTGGCAAGCGGAGTTGCCTGCCTGGTGGCAGCAATTCTGGCCGCAGCTCTGGCGGGACGCTTTGGACTGGCCCGAAAAAATATTTGCCACGCACACACCGCCTTGATCCATGTTTGTTGCATGTCTGGTGCCCGTCGAATCGTCCCGAGATTGCTTGCCTGTACCGCCTTGGGCCTGCTGCTGCTTACGGCAGTCCGTCTGCCGCAGACAAACGCAGTTCTGACCGCTCAGGCGGGAGCCGATCCTGAGGCCCCTGAGCAAACTGCGCGTCCGGTCTTGACCGGTGGTCTGGCCTTCCTGCGCCAGCTGGACAAGTCCACCGACCTGGCGCCAGGTGCCTGGTCTATCCCGCGCGATACGGGCGGTCAGCGCTACCGGGTTGATGTGATTACCATTGAACCCGGCGATGTCATCTTTTTTGCCTGGGGTCACACGGCCCTGCGGATTTATGACAGTCAGACCGGTCGCGATTTCATGTTTGATTACGGTTTGTTTGAATTCGATGATACCTTTGTGTATCGTTTCTTGCAAGGTCGGCCAGCCTTCATGGTTGGCGGCTGGCAGACTGCTGTCAGCCTGGGGCGTTACGTGCAAGACAACCGCCGTATCTTTGGACAGCAGCTCTTGATAACCGATGCAAGGGCTGCAGACCTGATGGCCGCCATGCTGCTAAATATTCGGCCCGAAAATCGCAACTTCCTGTATCATCATTATCGCGATAATTGTACTACCCGGGTTCGGGATCGGGTCGATGAGGTTCTGGATGGCGCCTTGCAATCATATTTTACAGCCCAAAAGCAACCCCGGACCTGGCGGGCCAGCTCCATGGAGCTGCTTGGCGGGCGGCCTTTTTTGTGGTATGGAACCAATTTACTGCTGGGTAGTCTGGTCGACGCGCCGGTAGATCAGTGGCAGCACCAGTATCTGCCCTTGAATCTCATGGCGGGCCTGGCGGCCTGGCGCGACGCTGGTCATGCAGATCAGGTGGGTGCGGTGCAGATCTGGTTGAATCCGCTGGCCGGGGGCTTTACCGTGCCCTGGACGCCCTGGATCTGGTTTCTGCTTTTCTGGGCCGTTATTGGATTTGGCGGATTTATCGCCCCCTTGATCTGGATAGAGTCGCGCTGGTGGAACTGGCTGGGTCGACTGGCCTGGTTGGGCTGGAATAGTCTCGCCGGGCTGACCGGGCTGTTGATCACCCTGATGTGGTGGTTTACCGATCATGACAGTGTCTTTCATAACGCCAATCTAATGGGTTATTCACCCTTGCTTTTGCTAATTATACCGCTCTCGCTGGTGCTGCGATCACGTAGTAAATTCAGGGAAAACACAGCCCTGCATCGTATTCTGATCGCGCCACCGCTGGTGGGTTTTTTAATGAGCCTGACCGGATTGATTCATCAATGGTGCTGGCCTTTTTTGTTGGTCGCCACAATTGTGCAGGCTCTGGTGTATGTGCGCTTTTTGTTTCGTGAAAGGCAATTGACGGCTATACTGGTCGCGGATCGAGGCCCTTAGTCCAGCTGATGATCTTTACCCATTTTGTGGGCCTGGAACAGGAACTGCATCGCCTTGTCGGTATCGCCGTTAAACAGGTGCATCAGACTCAGGTCGACCATGTCCGTCAGATCCTGCTTGAGCTCTTGTTGCAGGTCCTGGGCGCCCTCAATACCGTTTTTCAGGGCGGACAAATCTCGATTACCGGCCAATAATTCCCGGCGGGACTTGATCCGTTGTTTCAGTTTCAGCAGTTTGGCATCGATTTTTTGATCCAGACCCTTGAAGCTGTTTTGGAAGGCCGCATCCTGGGCCGAGCGGGCTTGCTGCAAGTGATCGGTAAAGCTGGTGAACTTCTTCGAGGTGTGGGTTAAATTGCGATATTGTTTCCAGGATGCCTCTGAATCGCCCAGTTGCAGCTGAATACCGGCCAGTAACTCGGTGAAGGCTGCATCTGACTGACCGCTCTTTTGCAAATAGCCTTCCAATAGCTGACGCGCCTCGGCAAAGCGTTGCAATTCGCTATTGGCAATCGCTTCGCCAAGCCAGGCAATACGGTTCAGGGCTTCCAGCTTACGTACGTTTTGAAAATAGGTGATGGCCTTCTGGTGCTCCTGCTGGTTGCGATACAAAAAAGCCAGTAGCAGGTGGGCCTTGACCAGTCGCGGATCCAGTTTCAGGGCGGCCTTGAGGTAACGCCGTGACTGTTCCATTTGATTCAGGCGCCAGCATTCACTGCCCAGATTAAACAGGACCGGGGCATCAGCCTGTAATTCCAGCGCTCGCTGAAAAAAACCCATTGCCAGATCCGGTCGTTTGGCTTTGGAATATAGCTCACCCAGGCGCACAAAAGCGGGCCGAAAATTGCGATCAGCGCGCGCGGCGGCCTTGTAAGCCTTGAGGGCGGCCTTGAAATCGCCGGTATTCTGGGCGCTGCGGCCCTGGGTGTATAGCGCTTGTGCATTTGGTTGTGGATTTTCGGATTTTGGCATGGCGCGAGCCTTCATGCAGTACTGTATCGGTTTTTCTCTAAATTGCAAGATTGTTTTTCACTCCTTCGCCCGGTCTGCCAGTGCCTGGCATTTTTTACCAATCCAGGTGCCTTTATTTGGCCGGCATGGCGTTCTCTGGTAGCTAATTTTACTTGCTTGCCTGTTTGCAGACTGGAAGGTGCTTTGGCCGGCTGGTGAGAACTAGGCTGGCCCATCTTGTCTATGCCCGCCTGGATGAAAAAAAAGAGGTTCTGGATCTGGCCCGTGCTCCTTGGGCTGGTGCTCGCCTGGCAGGTGCTTATGCACCCCCAGGTGGTGGAGTATATGCTGAAAAAGATCATCCGGAGTAGCAGCAGCGCCGAGCTAAGTCTGCGCGTAGAACGCTTTAGCCTGTTGTACGGCTTTCGGATCCACGAAATCCGGTTGGCGGAAAGCGCAACACAGCGTCCCTTGCT
>JAGRNA010000220.1 GCA_020441005.1 Leptospiraceae bacterium | reverse complement strand
TGGGCAAAACAACGATTGCGCGCATCCTGGCCAAGCGCGTCAATTGCCAAAACCCGGATGGTAACGAACCTTGCAATAAATGCGAATCCTGCCTGTCTATCCTGAACGGCAGCTCTCTGGATGTGATTGAAATCGATGGCGCGTCCAACCGGGGCATTGATCCGATCCGCGAGTTGCGTGAAAATGTCAAGTTCCCGCCGATGGTCTCTCATAAAAAGGTCTACATTATTGATGAAGTCCACATGCTGACCACCGAAGCCTTCAATGCGCTGCTCAAGACCCTGGAAGAGCCGCCGGCGCATGTAATCTTTATACTGGCCACAACCGAGCTCAACAAGATTCCCGAGACCATTTTATCGCGTTGCCAGGTGTTTCATTTTCGTAAAGTTGCCTTACAAATTATCCAGACTTATTTGCGCGAGCTGCTCGACAAGGACGACATTCCGGCCGATGACGAGGCTCTGTTCTGGATCGCGCGCCGCGGCGAAGGCTCGGTGCGCGACAGTCTTTCTTTTCTGGAACAAGCCATTACCTATTGCAACGGCAAGATCCAGACCGATCTGGTGCGGGAATTAATTGGCATTATTTACCAGGAGCAATTCAAGAATATAACCGCTGCTTTGTTGAACCCGGACAGCTCGGCAGCTGATCTGTTGGCACCGGTGCAACAGGCCTTTGAAGGCGGCCAGGATCTGGGTCATTTTATCTGGGAATACCTGGTTTATTTGCGCAATTTAAATCATATCCTCAATCAAATCCGCGATCCGGAATTTCTGGCTCTGCCCATCCAGGAGATCCAGTCCATGGCGCATGAATTCGAGCATGCCGATCTGAAGAAAATCGAAGTCATTTTTCATACAGTCTATAACCTCATGCAGCGTCATCACAATCTGCGTCTGCAGAATTCCTATGAACAGCGCATCCTGATCGAGCTGGAACTAGGCAGCCTCGCCCACAAACTACAGCAACCCTCGCTGAGCGGAGTGTTGAGCCAGATCCAGGCCCTGCGGGATTCGCTGCAACAACAAGGCGGCTCCGCTGCAGCTCTGCCCCCGATTTCCCGGCCAGATACTCCTCAAGACACCCCTCCCCCATCTGCCGGTTTCGAGCAAATAGAGCACAACAGGCCGGATCCAGTTGCCCCGAAGACGCCCGGGCAAAACGCGGGATCCAGTCCGGCAAGCCAGCCCGCATCGGCCGGCCTGGAGGCACAGTCCGGACCGGATAGCATTGCAGCGGATACGGCTAGCGGTGGCGACATTGCGGAAGCGCAATACGAAATAAAAAAACAATTCCTGGGAACCGTGGTCGATGCCGGCGATGTGCCCAAACTGGAGAATTTAAATGAATCAGTTTAACTTTGGAGAAATATTCAAACAGTTCGGCGGCCTCAAGGAACAAATGGAACAGGCCCGCGAACGCGTTGGACGGCTGCGGATTACCGGCGAAGCCGGCGCGGGCATGGTCAAGGCCGAAGTGAACGGCGAGGGCCGGCTATTAAATTTAATCATTGATGACGAGCTATTAAGCGTGGATCAAAAAGACATGTTGCTGGAATTGACTATCTCGGCAGTCAACGATGCAGCCGAGAAAGCCAAGGCGGCTGCAGCCCATGAAATGAAAGGCATGATGGGCGGCATGAATATTCCCGGCCTTGACAAGCTGATGGGCAACCTGGGTCTTTAGAAGCGGCAAGCGCATGGCCCTCTCCTTGCTGCAATCCGCAGTCCAAAGCATATCAAGCCTGCCGGGTATCGGCGAACGCAGTGCCATGCGGATCGTTCTCTTTTTATTAAAACAGGATCCACGCATGACCAGCCAACTGGCTGAGACCTTGCAACGGGTGCGGACCGAAATTCGCTTCTGCTCGCAATGCGGCGCCCTGGCAGCCGGCGAACTGTGTGAAATCTGCCTCGACACAACCCGCGATCCGGCGCTGATTTGCGTGGTGGCCGAGGCGGCCGATGTACTGGCGATCGAACGCAGCGGTGCCCTGCGTGGGCAGTATCATGTACTGGGCGGACTCTTGTCTCCCCTGGATGGCATCGGGCCGGACGAGCTGCGCCTGACACCGCTCTTGCAGCGTTTGCAGCAGCTGGACAGAGCCGAGGTTTGTATCGCTACCAACCCGACCGTGGAGGGCGATGTCACGGCAGACTGGTTGCAGGACCAGATCCGGCGCCTAATTCCTGATACACCTGTCCGTATTACGCGCATCGCACATGGCATTGCAACCGGCGGCGAGATCGAATTCGCAGACAGCCAGACT
>JAGRNA010000219.1 GCA_020441005.1 Leptospiraceae bacterium | reverse complement strand
CCAGTTGTGCAACAAATTCTGTTTTCGCTGGATGAGCTGGCGGTGCATGCTTTTTTCATTAGACCGGGCTGCAGACCGAAATGCAGGCCAATCCAGAACTGGATTTTGGAGCAGGTCCGTTACGCTGTGATCATTTGGACCGGGTTCCAATCCAAAATATACGGATGGGGCTGATTGCCTGTCGGACTCCACCAGATGCTGATTTTGACAATTTATCAGCATCAGGGGCAGAATCGACCCGGCGCAGAGCAATTGCCGGCCGGTCGAACCGCTACAGGCAGTGAGGCCGAACCGGCGCAGGATCGTCAAAAAAAAACGTGCCACACCTAACATAAAAAAACTCGCCGCGATCCAGTCTATCCAGAAAGTGACAGTATGAACGGAATCCGTTTTCGCTCCATCCGCTATACCATACCAGGTATAGCATTCACCGGAATGCTCCTTCTGCTGCCGGCCACAGGTCCAGCTGACAGCGAAGAAACAAATACCCCCGCAGAGGAAACGCAAACAGACCAGCCGGATCACCGTGAATATCGCTCCATGCCCCTGGATGAAAATGGGAAACCAAAAGCTTTAACCATGGAAGAAACCATTCGAATTGTGCTGGACAATAATGACGAAATAGCATTGCAACAGCTTGAGATTCTGAAATCAGACACGGATTTGTTAAAAGACGAATCTCAGTATTCCCCCATTCTGGAGGGCGGTGTTCAACAAGCGAAAACGGTAAACAAGAAGTATCCGAAATATGCGGACAGTGGCAATATCACGGATACCACTTACAGCTACGCCAAACTCAAACAATTGTTTAAATCAGGGACCTACTTCGAACTGGAGGGATCGGATACCCGCTACGATACCAACGCTGGTGAGGTAGATCTGTTAGACCAGCTGCAGGGCAGTGGCGGTGATATTTTCCGGCCGATGCGGCCCCTGCACACCGGGGCCTTGAAGGTTGTGTTGCAACAAGAGTTACTCAAAAACGCCTTTGGTTTCAATCAACAACGACTGAATGATATCAATCGTAACAACGCCAGAATAACGCGCGAAAACATGATTTACGAAATGACCGGTCTGGTAGTGCAGGCGATGACCAATTACTGGAATTTAAGCATCGCCGAGGAGCAGCTGGGTACAAGTCGGCTATTACTAAAAAACACACGCAATATCCTCTCGATTACAATCAACAAACGCAATATTGGTCTGGCTGAGGGCTTTGAAGTCAATCAATGGAATGCCCTGCTTGCAAGGGCACAAACGAGCGTTGATATGGCGCGGCTGGATCGCGATAATCAGCGCCGGGATTTACTGCGGATCATGAATCTGGATCCGGCCCTGGCATTATCCGGCAAAACGCAATTGAGTCAGTCAATGCCTCAGGATATTGCGCCGGAGCAGGATTTGGCTTATGCTTACAAGACGAGGCCGGATTTCTTAAGTCTGCGCCTGCAAATGCAAAATACTCGCAAGGCGTATGAGATTGCCAATAATCAATTACTGCCCTCGGTCAGTATTGGCGGCAGCTATAGCAGTCGTAGTTACGGGCGGCACGCCAGGACAGCCTACAATGAGGTCCCCAATGGCCGTTTTCCCGATTACGGCGTCGAATTCAAGGTGGAGTATCCACTCTGGAATGAAAGCGCCCGGGTGGATGCCCGTAATGCCCGCATAGATTTGCAAAGAATGCGCATCACAGAACGCAAAATGCACCGCCAAATTCGCGATGAAATTCTAAGCGGCAGTGAACAAATCAAAGTGGCTCATCTGGCTGTGCAAAACGCCCAAAATGCGCTGCAACAAACCCAGGCCTATTATAATGGCTTGATCTATCGGTATCGCCAGGGCCGCTTTACAGCGGTTGCGGTCAAGGAAGCGCTGGACCAATTGGTTCAGGCTCGTCAAGCCTACACCGAAGCGCTGGTAAACTTTAATATCTCCTTGATTCGCTATGATTTTATCAGGAACAAGGTGTTTACAAAGTACGATATTGATGTATACAAAGTCCTGGATCGTCTGATGAAAGATACGGACGAACCTTCCTGAAATCCGCCTGAAAGATAAGGATTCCTTTAAAGGCTTTTCAGTTGGCGTAACAAACGGATCAGATCGGCTGCCAGACGGCCCCTGTGTTTTATTTGTCCCTGAGCCAGGATTGCTGCCCGGGACCAGGCCGCAGATAGCAGTCCGGACCATTGCCAGTCCTGCAGAGCATGTACCGGATGGACTTCATTTTGTGCGGAGCGCGGCCAGTTTGTGGGCTCGGTCGCAAATTCAAGCAGTGCCTTGAGTCGATAGTAGTCCAGACTATGCCTCGATTGACTGAGTTGTGTCCAGTCCGCACTGCGCTTGACGACCAATTCTGCCGGTACCAGACCCACTGGAAAGCGAGCCAATATGCGCAACCACAATTCAAAGTCTTCGCACACCGGGTAGTCTACTCGAAAATATCCGGCGTCGTTCAAAACAGATCGGTGGAATACCAGACTGGAAGGACTTATCAGACAGTGACGCATGGCGGAAAAAAGTGACTGTCCGCTGATGGGCGCTAGTTCAGCCGGCTGAATCAGAGTTTGACCGCCTTTGGTCCACTTTTCCAGGCAATGGCAGAGATACAAATGCGGTCTTTGGGCTAAATAGCGCCACTGGGCGGCCAATTTCTCCGGCAGCCACAGATCATCGGAATCAAGCAGGGCAATCCAGTCTGTCGTTGCTGCGCGAATACCCTGGTTGCGAGCCGCAGCCGGCCCCGGAGTTGTGCACTGGAGCATTCGCAAAGGGGCAGACGGATGGCGCCGGCTCCACTCCTGAACAGCATCCAGATCGGGACCAGCGTCGACCGGTCGGGCATGGTTCAGGACGACCAGAATTTCGGCTGGTCGGGCAGTCGCTTGCCAAATGGATGTCAGGGCCTCTTGAACCAGGGCGGGCCGATTGTAGAGCGGTATAACGGCTGTGATAGGCAGCTCTGGAATGGATTGCATAGCGTAGTACCTTGACCGCTTTTTGACTCGACGTTATCCGGGAACTGCCATGTTTGACAGTATGCCAACTTATAGCTACGTTTGCAAGGAATGTGGACATAAATTTGATCATTTGCAATCCATCAAGGATGATCGCCTGACACAGTGTCCTGATTGCCAAAAAGACTCTCTGGAACGTCTGATCGGCAGCGGTGCCGGGATCGTATTCAAGGGTAGCGGCTTTTATGTGACCGATTACAAAAAATCGAATGCTGGTGAAAGCACTCCGGCCAACGCCACAGCGACTCCGGCCAGTAGTCCAAAAACAGATACGGCTGCGCCTGGATGAGTCCACCCGCCAGGGATCCAAAGGCAGCGCCGCTTGGCATCATTGCCGGGGCAGGCGAGCTGCCGCACATTGCTGCCGCGGAAGCGCTGGCACGCGGTGAGAGCGTGCGCATCTTTCATTTTACCGATCAAATTGCGCCCGATTTAGCCCCAATCAGTGAAAGGGTCGTTGTCACCCGGTTGTATTCCTCGGTCTTCAGGGCCCTGCGACGCCACCAAATCCAGCGCGTGTTATTGATCGGCAAGGCGACTCGTGATCTGTTATTTGATCGTCCGCGCTTCGATTTGCGCACATTATGGTTGTTATTGCGCATGCGCAGCCAATCGGACACAAATCTGTATGCGGCGGTCTCGGGTGAAATAAAAAAGCGGGGCATGGTTCTGGTTTCTCAATTAGAGTATTTACAATCTCAACAATTAGCCGTGGGACGTTATGGCCCCAGGTTGAAGCGATCAGCGATCAAGGATATTGAGTTTGGCCTGCGCCATGCAAGCGTCCTGAATCAACTGGATGTGGGCCAATCCGTTGTTGTGGGCCAGCTTTCGGTACTCGCGTTAGAGGCTGCCGAGGGCACTGACGAATGCATTCTGCGCGGGGGGGGGCTTTTTCGTCGTAAAGGGGCGATTGTGTGCAAGTTGCCCAAATCGGACCATGATCTGCGATTTGATATTCCGACCATTGGTTCCAACACGATCCAGTCGATGATGAAAAGCGGTTGTCGGGCGATAGCTTTTCGCTCGGATTGTACGATTATTGTCGATCCGCCGACGCTGGTGGAAAGTGCTCGTCAAGCGGGTGTGACCCTGTTGGCATTACCGTCCCCGGCAGGCTGGAGCAGGACTGTAATAGAGCAGGTGAATCGCACGCCAGGCAAGGTTAAGTAGGAAATGGCAAAAAAAAAGGCAATTCGTCCCCGGAAAAAGAGCGTTAGCAAACCGGTGGCCGTCGGTCCTGCGATCGGGGGGGCGGCAAAAGCTCCCGAGTTCCTGGTGATTCATAGTCATCTCGATAAAGCCGTGGAACGTCTGGATCAAATGCAGGCCAGGGCCAAAGCCGGCACTAGCCCCAAAAAAAGGGTCGCCAAAAAGACTACTACTCCGGCGTCCATTCGTCAGAGCAGTCAAAAGACAAGTGTTCCATCCAGTCGTCCTGGACGGACTGCTTCGCGATCACCCGTATTAATTGTCAGCGGCGAGCATTCTGGCGATTTGTTGGGCGCAGAATTGATGACAGCCATGCAGCGCTTTGGTTTCACAGATTTTTTTGGCACTGGTGGTGACGCGATGTCGGACCAGGGGCTTACTGTAATAGAGCATATCCGTACCATGAATGTAATGGGGTTCATCGAAGCGCTACAGGCCTGGCGACGCTTGAAAGAGCTGGCCCTGCGTCTGGTGGATGAAGCCGTGCAACGGCATGCGAGTCTCGCAATTCTGATTGATTATCCCGGTTTCAATCTACGGTTGGCTGCCATGTTGAAGGAGCGCGGCCTGGAAATTATATATGTAGTCAGTCCGCAGGTATGGGCCTGGAAATATGGGCGTGTTCATAAAATCAAAAAGCTGGTGGATTTGATGCTGCCCTTGTTCGATTTTGAGGCGGAAATCTATCAACGGGAGGGCGTGACTGCAGAGGCCATTGGTCATCCTATGATTCATCGCTTGCCCCGATCAGCCCGAAAGGAAGGGTTTTTACCGCTAGCCAGCGGTAATCCAGCGCGCACAATCGCACTGGTTCCAGGCAGCCGCATGGGAGAAGTCAGTCGTTTACTAGAGCCCATGCTGCAAGCGGCTTGCTTGTTAAAGGCTGATGAACAGAACACCCGTTTTTTGTTGCCTTGTGCGGACGCGGCACTCTTGCCCTTTATTGAGTCCTGGACAAAAAAATTTGAAGACCTGAATATTGAAATCTGTGTCGGTCAAACCGCGCGGGTTATGCAGGCCAGCGACCTTTTAATTATTGCCTCCGGCACTGCAACCCTGGAAGGGGTTTTCTTTAAAAAGCCCATGGTTATCCTGTATCGGGTATCCTGGCTCAATTTTGCACTGGCAGCCCTTTTTATGCGTGTGCGCTACATTGGCATTGTAAATATTCTGGCTCGGCGTCAGACTGTACTCGAGTTGCTGCAAAGCGAAGTCAGCCCGGCCAATATTTACCATGAGGTCAATCGGATTCTCACTGATGCAGACTATCGTTTGGCCATGCTGCAGGAGATGAACTATGTGCGACGTCAAATGGGCAGCGGAAATCCGGCCGCCAACGCAGCTCAGCGGATTGTAGATTTTGTACAGGGACGGTCTGGATGAATTACTGCAGCTCGATCTGCCAGTCCTGTTCGCGACCATAAGGCCAGATGCTGATTTTATGGTCCAGCTGGATGTCCTTGATTGTGAAGCGCCAGAGAACTTTTTCCTGGCTTTGAATGGGGCGGGCATTCCAGCTGAATCGCTGGGTAATAGTGTTTTTTTGGGAATCTACAAACTGAATATCCAGTGCGGTCGCCTTTGGCGGCCACAGGCGACTATGGTTACTCCGGTTCTGAGTGCTGATGAATAGCAGGCCTTGATCGCCTGATTTTTCCAGTTCAAAGCCCAGTTGCCAGTTCCCCCGGTGCAGTTCGTCGCTCCGCAAGACCTGCGGGGATCGCCCAAAACCGCTATTATACAAAAAAACTGTTACGATGGCCAGAATGGCCAGATCGAGAATCACGATCGAAAAGACGCGACTCTTGCGAGACTGGCCGGATTGCAGGCGCTGTATATCCGCGCGCACCTCGGCCGGGCTTTTATAATGATACTGCATATTACTAACGATCCGGCACGTCCAGTATGCTGTTCAGGTGGCCAATAATCTGTGAGGCGCCCGGATGCAGACTCGCGCTGGCAGCTTGTTGATGCAAGGCCAGTGCCTGGGTTACAAGTTCTGTCCAGCCAAATTCTGATTTCGGAAGGGATGTATACAGACTGCGACTGCCAAGTGCCAGCAGGATGCCATCCAGTATATCTCCACTGCCGGCTACTGCCAATCCGGGACAGCTATTGATATACAATTGCTGCACAGCTTGATCTGCACTGATGCTGACGCTATACGTGCCTTTAATCAGGCAATCAAAACCCGGCAATTGCTTTTTGCAATACTGGACGGCTTGCTCCAGCTTTTGGGCACTGGCCGGCAGGGAGCCGCCCAGACCTTGCCACTCGCCTTGATGCGGTGTTAGCAAATGATATGCGCTGTCATGTGCCTGACGAATTCTTTCCAGAAAGGGCTTATGCAGACATCCGGCATCCCAAATACAAGCGCAGGACCGGGAACCCTGGCTACGGAGGAATTGGAGTATTGTTTCCTGGTGCTCTTCCCGATCGATATCAGAGAGTCCCATCCCGGCAGCGATACAGTAGTTCTGCTTTTGCCTTGCTGGAAATGATTGTAAATCAGTCAGGGGGTGCCACATGACTTCCGGCAGTTGCGCTTGCAAGGCACCTTGTGCGTCTGAATCGGCTACAAATGCGTGCAGCAAGCCGCCGCCACTGGCGAAAAAAGAGCGCGCCGCCAATAGCATGGCGCCGGTCATACCACGAGAACCGCCAATCAGAATACCGGCCCCGGCTGCGTATTTGTGGTGCCAGGCCTTTTTTTTAAAAACCGATGCTTCCAGGCTCGTTTGGCAGGTTTGAAACTGATGAGCAGGCAGGGAGGCCGGATGAAATCCGATCGCGAGTTCATGAATGTGCTCGCAGCGCCATTTTTGCCACGGCCAGTAATTGGCCAGTTTCGGCAAACCGTAACTATGAATTTCATCGCTCACAAGATAACTGCTGTTGTCCGCATCCGGGCCGGTTTCATAGTCCTCGGAAAGGCCGCTAGGCAGGTCCAGACTGATGCAATAGAGTGCGTTGGTTGTTTTGCGCGCTGCATTGATCTGCTGGATGATCTCGGCGACAAATCCTCTAACCCTGCCTTGCAGACCGACGCCGAGCAGAGCGTCGATCAACCAGGTTGGCCTTGAAAAGGAATATTCCATATAAAATCGTTCCGCCGTGTCGATTGGCATGCCGATTGATTTGAGTAGATCAAAATAGTGCCGGGCTGCTGTCGTGCGTGGTGTTCCATTGGAATACACACGGATTGGAATATTCGCCAGCAGCGGATCACTACGCAATAGCCAGGCCAGGGCATACCCATCGCCGCCATTGTTGCCCGGGCCGCATAAACAAACGATTTCATGCGGCAAGGGCCGTTGCTTGCTGTTTTCATACCAGCTGCGGCTCAACAGGGTGTAACTGGCTTGTGCCGCGCGGCCCATCAGTTGCGTAGCGTCGATTCCGGCAGCTTGCGTTTCCTGATCGCAACGCTGCACTTCAGCAAAACTGTACAGAGGTAGACTAACGCCAGGCATGTATGGAATACTGCCCCCGAAAAAGGCGGCTGGTATAGAAACTGCCGCCGGGTTCACACCAGACATCCTGCCAGGCAGCACGAATACCATCCAGGCGAATACGTTCATTTTTCAGGTATTCAGCTTCCTTGTTATAGGTCTTGATTAGCAGGCTGGTACCGTCTTCGCTGGAATTGAGGATTCTTAAGCCATCGGATGGCATTGTACAAGCGAAATAATCATTCGGATCATCACTTTGCAGTATCAGGCGAGCCTTGTAGTCGGGGGCCACCAGGTGGTAAAAAAATTTGTTTTCCATTTCATAGCTGCTTTTGCTACGACGCGACAAGGCCACGGTGATACTATCACCCTCCGGAGCAGTCATTACGGTTTCTATGGCCAGATTATCCCGATTGCCGATACCCGGTTCGGTAAAATGACTGGCGTCCAGATTCACATGGATGGTGGCCGAACCAGGTTTCAGGATGCTCAGCCGTTCTTGCCATTGGTTGTGATTTGTCCATTCGGAATGCCACAGACTGATTCGGCCCGTATTGTCCATAAAAACCGACTTGACTGCATAAAACAAGCCCTCATCGCCCTGGTCATCATTTGCCAATGTATAGCGTACCTCCAAATTCTCATCCAGACAATGAAAGCGCTGACCATGCTGCTCAATCATCGAGCCGGTGGCAATTGGTCGGGCGGCCGGACTGCCTGCCGGCCAGGTGCTTCGGTATTGCGGCAGAGCCTTGTCCTTTTGATACAATCCAAAGCAGATCAGTTTGGCGACCGGATTGGTAACCATGGCACCAACCTGGCCGGGCGGTAATTGCACTTTCTGGATATCAGTCAGCGCACCAGGGCTGGAATTGCGTGGCAGCACAACTGCACTCATCCGGGTATCGCCCGCATCAAACACAAGGATGGCATTGCGTTGCGAATCGCGCAAAAAAATGCGATCCGCGCTAACCAGGGCCTGATCCGGCCAGCCAAAATATACATTTTGATTTTGCTGGATCCGAATACTGTCGGAGACGATCCCGGCGGTGGTGTTGTCAGTGGATTGCACTACCGGTAAACTGATGAGCGTATTTTGTTCCAGCTCCTCCACCTGAAAGCGTACACATTGCCAGACACTGGCAGCCATAGCGAACAGTAATAAAAACAACACCAGCCGGTTGCGCTTGTTAGGCCGGCCCGCATGGTGCTCCGGGGCAATTGTGACAAAAAGGGCCATTCCGTCTCCAAACGCTGCCGAATCCGTGTATTGTCAATCATCATGAAATTTTATTGACACGTTTAGTGAGTCTCGCAAATTGGCGTTGGAAGGAGTGGGTTAGCCCTCTCCTTTTCTTTTATATACTTAAAGAAGCAAGAGGCACCGGATCGCATTTGTATACAGAAGGTTTGACATCGATACTCAGGCAGTATTTGCTAAACGGGCACCAGGACCTGGATGTTTATCAGCTGGAACTTAAAAAGTCACCGGATGGTTATTTTATTCAAATGCAATTAGACAACCGGCAAGACCCGCGCGGAGCTGTGACGATCGGTCAGTGCGAGGCGATCAGCAAAGGCTTTATTCCGTTTCTGGATAGCATTCTACTGGATGCCAGTCGGCGCAAAGAGTTTGCCATGCCGGCTGATTTAAACGATCAAAACTATACCATGGAAGTGTCATCCGCTGGCGCCGAACGAGTGTTGCGCTTGCCAGAAGACCTGAATCGATTTGCCGGGCAATTGATCTATATTCGCTATCGTAAAGATCCAGCAGCAGGGCCGGCAGATTCTGTGTATGAGTTGCGCGGGTTTTTTGATGCGCATGAAAGTAGTGCTGACCAGTTTGTTTTTCAGCCCTTTGTCAGAAGACATTTGCAAAAGAAAAAAAGTCCGGCCGCCTTGAGAATTGACGCATCCTGCCTGCTGGAAGCGAGATTGCAAATAAACCCGGATGAATTGAAAGGGAAGCGTCACAAACAGGTAAACAGTCGCTTGAATAGTAAAGGGGCAGATGAGGTGTAATAACAAATGGCCAGGAAAGCAAAAAGCAACAAAAACGCAGAGCCGGATATCAAGGCATTCTTCAATTATCTAAATGAAATTTCCAGAGACAAGAGTCTGGCGCTTGATGATGTCTTTGATGTTGTCCGGGGTAGTTTTGAAACCGCATACCAAAAGAAATTTGGCCAGGATGCCAATTTGGAAGTTATACTGGATCAGGAAAAACCCGAGATTGCAGTCATTCGTAGACGGCGCGTTGTAGAAAAGGTGTTAGAGCCGGTTCGAGAGATTTCGCTAGCCGATGCGCAGGCCATCCAGGGCAGTCTGCAAATCAACGAGTATCTGGAAGAAAAGGAATATCCATTTGATTTTTCCCGCATTGGCGCTTCAAATGTGCGTCAAATCCTGATGCAGCGTCTAAAGGAGCTGGAGCGTGAAATAGTATACAATGAATTCAAGGATCGAGTCGGCGACCTGGTCAATGGTTATTTCCTGCGTTGGCGTGACCGTGACATTTATGTCGATTTGGGATCTGCCGAGGGCTTGCTGCCCCGGCGCGAGCAAATACCGAATGAACGCTTTCGTAGCGGTGATCGGATTAAAGCCGTTATTACAGCGGTAGAATTGCGCCGTGAACGTTCCCGCGAGCCCGGTCCCTTTATTACCCTGTCAAGAGCCTCCGGCGACTTTGTGCGCAAATTATTCGAAATGGAAATACCCGAGATCTATGAGGGGGTGGTAGAGATCATGGACATTACCCGGCACCCTGGCTATCGAACCAAATTGATGGTGCGATCCAACCGCTTTGATGTCGACCCGGTCGGGGCTTGTGTTGGCATTCGGGGTGTGCGTATCCAGTCCATCGTGCGCGAACTGGGTAATGAGCGCATCGACATTGTGCACTATTCGGAAGAAGCCGAAGTCCTGATTGAAAATGCACTCTCGCCAGCCAAGGTCCTGGAAGTGCGGGCCGATTTGCAGACCAGAGAAGCTCTGGTCGTCGTGCCGGATGAATCCTATAGTCTGGCGATCGGTATGAATGGCCAAAATGTGAAACTGGCCTCCCAGTTGACAGATTTCAAATTAATTGTAAAGTCGCAGACCCAGTTCAGCGAAGAAATGTCCTCGCCGGAGGCTCGGGCCGAACTGGAGGCCCTGTTTCATGTCAGTGCCCAAACGGAAGAAGCCGAACTGGATTACACTCCGATCAATGAATTGCCCAATATAACCAAACGGGTGATCGATATTCTGAATGCGGCCGGGATTAAAAGCGTCGAAGAGCTGGTTGAAATGGATGAAGAGGAACTGACTGGCATCGAGGGCATGGGCAAGGCAACAGCTCGCCAGGTAATGAGTATTTTGTCCGAGGTTGTGGAATACGAATAATGGCTGCCCGGGCTGCGTTGAAATAAGGAATTAAAAAGAAAAAAAGGGTGGGCTTGCGGGGCGTAAACAGATAGTGTCCTGATTGCAGGCCTGTTCGCATACAGATAAATAAAGTTATGTCTAAAGAGTCGAATAAAAGTGGAGCAAATCCGGCACATAAATCCGGTGCGGCTGGTGGTGGATCAGTCAAAAAAAAGATTGTAATTAAAAAGAAAACCACCACAAAAAAACGAGATATTTCCGAGGCTTTTTCCAATAAAAAGCCGCCTGTGCGCAAGGTTGCGGTAAAAAAGAAAAAGAAAGCGCCACTGCAGCGCCCAAAGACGATACCAGACGGTCCTATCTCAAAAGCGCTGCGCGGTGAACAGCCCGCACCAGGAACTCTGTCCGGCGACATGCCCCCCGAGCAAATGGCCAGCGAGCTGCAGGAGCAGGGCCCGGCTGCAACCCGACCGGTTGCCTCTACGCTCAAGCAGGCGACACCATTTGATGCCGCCGTCAAGGAAGCGTCCTCATCCCGGCGCAGTTATACTGTCAAGCGTACCGGTGGCAATCAACCACAGCGCGGCCCGGCCGGCGGACAACAACGCGGTGGGCCACGGGGCGGTTCCGGCGGGAGCGGTTCGGCCCGGACGGCTGGCAATGCTCCCTTCGCCGGGAATCCAGTGAGTGCCGGCGGGCGCGGTGCCCCCCCTGGTCCGGGTGGCCGGGGCCAGACACGATCCGGTCCCAACAAACGGAAGGAAGACGCCCAAAAACACCGCGAAAATGAAAAGTTCTTTGAACAGCTGGCTGAACGCAAGCGCCAGGCTGCTGTCGAATCCGTACCAGACCGGATTGAAATCCTTGAATCTATTCAGGTGGGAGATCTGGCCCAAAAGTTGAACCTCAAACCAAGCGAAGTCATTGGCAAGCTCATGAAAATGGGCGAGATGGTCACCATCAACAAGACTCTGGACGCCGAGACAGCCACCCTCGTGGCGGCTGAGTACAATTGTGAAGTCAAGGTAATCTCCTTGTTTGAGGAGACTGTCATCAAGGCCCAGGAAGACATTGAAACAGAGCGCCTGACCCGGGCACCGGTCGTGACCATTATGGGTCATGTTGACCATGGCAAAACGAAACTGCTGGATACGATTCGCAAATCGGATGTGATTTCCGGTGAGAGCGGTGCTATTACACAGCACATTGGTGCCTACCAGGTACGCACCCCCAAAGGGAGGATAACTTTCCTCGATACCCCGGGTCACGAGG
>JAGRNA010000029.1 GCA_020441005.1 Leptospiraceae bacterium | reverse complement strand
ACTCAAGAGCACGGCGAATGCAGGCTCGCGCTCCAACACCCGATGATCGGCTACAATCGCTTTTTGGATATGCTCCAGATTAGACATAAATTGAAATCTCGGACAGGGTTTTACGCAACCAGTTGGCCTTGATGGAATCCTCGCGGGTCCATTCGCGGGAATAGCCCAGTCGTTTCTCTACCCATTTTTCAAAGGAGCGCCGCGGCCCAAGCACCAGACCGCCAGCATGCCGTTCTTCCGGCTTGTCCTCATTGCCGCCCCACGCCACCTCGTAGAAATGCTCACTACGATATAAAAGCAGCCGACAACTTTGCTGTTTTGAATCACGGAAGTCAACACTTAAGACGCCGCAGATTTCTGTCAAGCGCACCTGCGGCATCACGGAGCGCAAATGACTGGTAGCCCAATATGGATCCGAACGGCTTTTTAGAAAATAATCCAGCTGATCCAGTAACTCCGTATCAGCCACTATACCGGTCTGCAAAAGGTGATGGCCCACAATAAATTGCACCCCGCCAGCCTGAAAGGTGTGCAGGAGCCAGGTGGACATTTCATTCCAGACATCCAGTATCGATAGATTGCTGCCAACCATCTTATCCAGAAGCACATGATAATCTCCGGAAAAGCGCTGTAACAGCGAGATGCGCTCGGATGCCTGGTATGACAGCACGGACAAGGCATGGCTGCGCACCTCGCGCGAGGCGTACTCCAGTCGGGCGGAATCCGGCGCAACAGCCCGGGAATGATGGCAGGCAATCAATCCATAGAGTTTATCGGCCAGTACAATCGGGAAGGAAAGCGAGGATTGCACAAACATATTGCGCAGGTAGGCCAGGTGCACCGGTGACACACTGCGCAAATCCGACCAGGTCAAATCGATCGTATCATCGCTAGCGGACAAAATCGGCACAGGCCGGGCATCAATGTCGGCAATTAAACGCCAGGGATTTTTAATGTACAGATTGCGCGCAATCTGTGGTATATCAGCGGCCGGAAAGCGCAATCCCAAAAAGCTGCCGTAAGACTGATGGTCGCGCACCTCGGCGATCACCTCGCCGTCGCCATCCTCTCGAAAGCGATAGTACATCACGCGTTCAAACTCGGTCAAAACCGCAATTACTTTGGTAATACGCTGAAACTCTAGTTCCAGGTCCGAGCGCGTGACAGGCACGTAGGCCTCGCGATCAACGAAGGTGTCAATTTTTTCCTGGACGCGAGTCAATTCGACTATGAATAGATCGTCTGCGTTCAAATGTGTGCTTGTGCGAAAGTTTTGGTCTCCTAATTTGAGCCAGCGATAATCTCGTTTACCAGTTTGTAATTTTAAGTTTCGCAAAAACTGGGCCAGAACGTGCGGCAAAGGGTCGCCCGGCTGGAGCGGCTTTTCGAAGGTTAAAAATTGTCCGGCGTTGCCGGCGATATGAGTGATGATCAAATCCCGATTGGCCGCCAGCAGGGTGCCATGCGGCTGAATCGCTCCCGATAAATGCAGCGCTTCTTTTTCGCACTTCGTGAATATTTCTGTTGGCGAGGACCGATGGCTCATAGTTCCAACCTCCCGAATATAATAGTTGCCTCTGACAGGGCCGACGGCCTGCTCCCCTCTTGATTTCTCGAAAAAAAATGGGAAAAAAATGAATCGTCAAGCGAAAATCAAATTCAATTGACGCATCCTGCACTGGCGTAAAATACAGGCATGAAATCCAACTCCCGACTTTCCAGCCGGTTATTGAACCGCAAAATATATGCATTGAGCCTGGTCGCTTTTTTGATCAGCTTTGTTAGCAGCCCCTTATGGGCCCTTGGATCCTACGCTGAAGGCTGGCGCGTGGTCAAGCTGTTGCGGATGGAAGAATCCGGGCTGATCTTCTCTTCGTATGAAGGCAAATTCGAGGTGATGAGCTTCGATAGCGGTGAAAAATGCGTGGAGCGCGATTATATGTGTTATACTCCCACCACAACCGAACTGCGGTTTTCTGTCCGTTCCGAGAACACGGATGTTGTCAACTTCCTCAAGGATAATGAAGGCCAGGAATTTGTGATTCGCTACCGCCAGCACCTGATTGAACCCGTAGCCCTTTCCACCGACCTGGAAGTACTCGAGATCAAGGCGCTGACAGAAGACAAGCCCGCCGAACTGCCGGCAACCATCTCGGTGGAAAAAGCGGGCAGCAAACGCAGCTTCGCCATCCAGGGGCGGGTCATCAAACTGGACTATGAGGGCAATCTGGTCGGCACCTTCGAGGGCCTCTATCTGGACACCGAGCGCAACAAGGTATTTCCCTTTTCTGTGACCGAGGAAGCCCTGGCCAAGCATGTCATGCAGTTGATGGTATGCAAGAAGAGCTATTTTATGGGACTATCCCAGGCTTATGTGAACGTGACTTTCCGCGAAAGCGATTACGACCTGTTCGCCATTGACATGGACAAGGCGCCGCGCTAAAAAGTGCTTGCCGGGCATTTGTCCGGCAAAAACCTGTCGGCTAATCGTTGCGGGTGTAGTGTAACGGTAGCACAGCAGCCTTCCAAGCTTCTGGAGAGGGTTCGAGTCCCTTCACCCGCTGATTGACTTGCCGCACGCTTCGCCCAATCTGGGCCTGGTGGCAATCCCCCTGCGACACACAATCCTATCCCTGTATCTTGTGGCCTGCTGCGCGTCTGCTTGTTGCATGACGGGCAGCATCGAGTATCCGCCCGAGCTGCATCTGCCGGAAACGGAAAGCATCCTCGATCTGGATCAATCCCGGTCCGATCATTTGCGTATCTATAGCTTGCCGGAATGTTGTTGGCCGGACCAGACCGAGGTAGAGGGACTCTTGCCCAACCGCTCCGAAAAGCCGATCTATTCCGGACTGGATGCCATGGTGCTGGATTCCTTTGCCCTGCTGCGCCACCGCCGCTTTGCGCTGCTGACCAATGCCACCGGCCGCAATTTCAAGCTCGAAGCCGGCCTGGAACTGATGTACGCCCAGGGCGTCGGACCGGCGCTCTTGTTGGAACCGGAGCATGGTCTGTATGGCAGCGAGGACGAAATCGCCCGCGGCGGACTGCGTCGCGAGGCGCGCTATGGAACGCCAATTGTCAGCCTGTATGCCCAACACAAGCGACCGCCGGAGCGCTACCTGCGCGACCTGGATTTGATTGTAGTGGATATTAAAAATCTGCCGGTCCGTTGCTATACCTACGCCTCCACTCTAACGTACATCATGGAGGTCGCCCATCGTCTGAAGATCGAGGTGATGATCCTGGATCGTTCGCATCCCTATGGTTTTTTTAAGACCGCCGGATCTTTTTTAGACAGTCGCTACCGCAGTTTTGTGGGCGAAGCGCCGCTGCCTTTCTTGTACGCCTTGAGCCCAGGCGAGTACGCCCGCTACCTGCAGGCTGTACGCCTGCCGCAGCTGCGCTTGAGCATTGTCACTGTATCCAATTTTGAACGCCGGGCCATTGACGCCGCCATCCGCGGAGCCTGGATCAATCCGAGTCCCAACATCCCCTCATACGAGTCTGCTTTAGTGTATCCCGGGCTGGTTTTTCTGGAGGGAGTCAACTACAGCCTGGGACGCGGAACCACACGGCCTTTCATTTATTCCGGCGCTCCGTGGGTCGAGTCGGACCGCTTGCTGGCCCGCTTGCAAGCCCTGCAATTGCCGGGAGTGGAGCTGGCCGAGCTCAGTTTTAAGCCGCTCAGCTCGAACTATGCCGGCCAGCTCAGTCATGGGATTCAGATAACGCCCACCTCTATTTACTTTGACCCCATTCGCACTGGCTATGAATATATTCGCGTCCTGCGGCATATGTATCCGGCGCACTTCCGCTATCGGCGCTCCAGTCGGGGAGGCTACTTTATCGATCAGTTGTGGGGTAGCGACGAGTATCGCAAAGCGATTGAAAATAATCTGGACTACGCCGATTTTCGAGCCAGTTGGCAGGCCGATAGCGAGGCCTTTGATCGCATCATGGCGCCCTTGCGCTTGTACTAAAAACTGCAATGCAATTTTTGCATCGTCCGCACCCGATCATACAAGGCAGGCGCGAGACCCTCAGCGGGATCGAGGCCGCGTAATAACGAGCAGCCGCGCAGGCTACTAGCCTGATCCCAATCGCTTAAATAGAGCTGTGCCTCCAGCAGACGCGCCTCGGGCCGGCGATCCGCATCCAGGGGCGCCGTTTCATAGAGCCGATACAGCATCTCGTGGCTAGCGCCAAATTCGCGCCGTTCATAGAGCATACGGGCCGCCAGCAACAGGCTGTCATCGCACAACGCGTGCTCCCGAAAGCGCACGGCAAATTCCTGGGCATAGCGCAGACTGGCTTCCACGCGCCCGCTATCGCGCAGGCTTTGCAGCATGGCAAACCAGGCCAGGGGCATCAGCTGTTGATCTTCCAGCGTACTGATAAACTGGATCACCTCGCCGGCAATTTCATCGTTCGGATCGGCCTTGCCTTCCCGGGACAGCAATCGCACAAGCATCAAACGGCTTAGATCCGCATAGGATCCGCCGCCCGACAGCGCCTTACGAAATTCGCTAATGGCCCGCTCCTGATTACCGCGTATCATTTCAAGCATGCCGCGCTCATAAGCCATACGACCCGGATTGCCTGGCAATGCTTCCTGGGCTCCCAGGCCCGGACTAGCAAACCGCGCCCATGGAGACCAGCCGGATGTCCCGGCCATCACCAGGATGAATACAATAACAGCTCGCTTGCAAGCCATCGAGTTCCACCGGGAGCTCCAAACTAAAGGCCGAGAGTCATTCTGACCGCCAAACACCATGCGCCAAATCGCTCGAGTGTTACTATTGGGTGTGATTGATCGATCTATTGCCATGGCCCCGGACTCTTACTCGTTCAGGTAGGGTAAATTCAGGTCCCTGGCGGAGGGCAATGGACCACTGGCTGTGCCCGGTTGCTTTTGGCGGCTGGCGGGCCCGGATGTTTGAACCGGCGACCCGGACTGCGGGTTCTTTGGCCTAACAATGCTCTTGTGCTCCGCGCCTGGCGCCGTATCTTGTCTGGTCTGTGTCCGGGGACCAGAATCGGTGTCTGCAGAATTCGAACGCTGAAAACGATTGGCGCTATTGTCGAGGTCGACCTGGCTAGCATCGCGAATTCCGCCGCTGCCCTGATCCAGATCGGGTTTGTATTCGGTGTCCATATAGGGACTCAGGGTTTCGCCCTGGTAGGCAGGTCCCTGGCTCTGCGTATCCCGTCGATTATACGAGTCCACCGGACCCGGATTTTCCAACAGCCTTTGATCGCTGTCTATAAAGGGATTGGCCTCGGCCCGACTGGGCCGATCCGCCTGGGGCGAGTCCGTGGCGCCCTTGTATTTTTCACGTACCAGATCGGCCAGGTCGGGCAGCACAATCGAACCGCTTTGCTTTACATTCTGTTCACGGGCCAGTTCCTCCTTAATGGAGGACAGGGACAACTCCTGCCCCAATTCAGGGGCCGATTGCACCCCGGAATGCCAGGCAAAGTAGACCATCAGCGTTGCCAGGATCAGCCAGACTAATAGCGAACCCAGCCGGATCATATGCAGGATATTATCCGGAATCATGCGTGTCAGTCGATCGAAGAGCTTGTATACTGTGTCCACCAACCAAATATCGCCTGTTTGGCGCCCTTTTGCAAGTTAAAAATGAGAGCGCTTTTTTTGTGGACACCAGCGCGGCGCACCGCCAGTCTTGGAAGCAGTCGCAGCAACAGCAACCGGGTTCTGGATTGCGAGGCTGGCCGGTGTTGAAAAAAAAAGACCCGGACCGGACAAGCTGCTAAAGCGAAATCCTGGTCCGCCGATATAAGCATCACGGGAGTAACAAATGGCACTTACCAAACAACGCGGCATTGAAGCCTATAAAAGCACCGAAATCGGCACGGCCAATCAAGGCAAATTGATTGTGATGCTCTACGACGGCGCGATTCGATTCCTGGGCATCGCCATGGATCATATGGAGCCGCGTTCGTACGACACGGTGAACAACAACATTGTCAAGGCCCAGGACATCATTACCGAACTCATGCTCTCCTTGAACATGGAAGATGGCGGTGAAATCGCCCAGAATCTGTTCAATATCTACGCCTACCTGAAAAAGCGCCTGCTAGAAGCCAATATGCAAAAAGACAGCACAATTCTCGGCGAGGTCGTCAAGCTCATGTCCGAGTTGCGCGAGGCTTGGGATGAAATTGCAGAGAAAGAAGTAGCACCGGTCAACAATTCCTTTGCCACCATGCGCGAACAGGGAGCCAGCTTTTCCATTCAGGGATAATCCACGACGTTTTGCCGGAGCTGCCCTGCATGTCTGGAGATTCTGGCAACCACCCCCCAGGTGCGAGGACGGAGCAAACGCTCTGGCGCTATTTACGCCGTCTTATGCAGCGACGCTATTACTGGACGGCCATGGGTGCCTTCGAGCGCGCTGATGAACTGGCCGATCTAATCGAATCGGTGCTGGAACAAATCACGCAATTGGACCGGCAAGCATCCATAAATCCAGCCAGCAGCGCGGTATTGCGGCCAGACAGCCCGGCCAATCAAACAGCGACGATCCAAAAACTCCAGCAGCAATGCCACGACCTGCATGCGCACATCAGCGATCTCTATCAAACCGAAAGGGATCTGTTGGGCCGCGAACTGATTGAGGGTCGCCTGGCAGCCGAGCTACAGCGCCTGCATGGCCACCCGACCTGATTCTTGCGACGCCCCGGCCGCTATAACAAGCTGCTCTGGCCTGGCCTTCTTGCGAGCACTAGTTTGCATCAGCGGACGGAGGCGCCGGGTCGGGTTTTTGTCGCAGCTCTTCCAGTTGACGGCGCTCCAGATCCTGCAGGGCAGGACGCACAAGCAGATACACATAGCCGTAGTAGAGGCCCAGTATAAACAGGCCGATCCCAAACAAAGTCATCGCCATGCGCATATTGGAGCGCGTGTACGGATCACGGTGCTCAAAGAGCGTTTGATGAATCCAGCCGACGGCGATTAGCAGCAGGTACAAGCCGGCGCCGGTGTACAAAATAAACAGAATCACAGTCAGATTTTCCTGGACTCGCGGGCATATTGGGCCGCGCCGCGAGCCCCGGCCAGGTCGCCCAGCGCTGCCAGCTGGATACTAGCCGCCTCGGCGATGCAGTGACGCGCCATTGTCTTTTCAATATGCGGCAGCAGCTCCTCGCCCAGGGCCTCGATGATCCCGCCGCCCAGAATTATCAGTTCCGGCTCAATCAGATTATTGACCTGCGCCAGCGCAATACCCAAATACCGGCTATAGTACTCGCTCATTAATTTGTGCGTAAAGGCATCATTAGCGTGCCAGGCTTTTTTGAGCGATGAGGATTTAATCGGCACGGTGTCCAGATCGTAGTTGATCAGCTCGCGCAGCGCGGTGCGAGTCTTTTTCTTCAGGGCCCGTTTGATTTTCGCATTCAGGGCCCATTTGCCAATGTAGGCCTCGAGTGAACCGCGGACCCCTTTATCCTGGCCCTTACCGCCGGCCCGCACGACCACGTGACCGATTTCGCCGGCACTACCGCGAAATCCCTGGACCAATTGTCCGTGCATGTAGACCGCGCCACCCACGCCAGTGCCGCAAAAACAGGCTACCGCTGAATGCGGTTGCTCCTCGCGCACCGCCAGTTCACCCAACAAACCGGCATTCACATCATTTATAAGTACAATCGGCAGACCGGGGTCCAGCGCCAGGTCCTGACGCAAATCCTGGATCGGATTCACATCCTCCCAGCCTAAATTGGGCGCAATACGCACCCGCTCACTGCCGCTCTCGATCACGCCAGGCACGCACAAGCCAATGGCTGCGATGTGATAACCTTGTTCCTGTAAAGATGTTTGAAAATGCAATATGCTATCGGCGATGCGCTGCAATACCGCCGCGTAGCCCTCCCGGGCCATGGTCGCCACCTTGTGCCGTCCCAGGCTTTGATAATGATCATCAAAGGCATACGCCTGAATATTGCTGCCCCCCAGATCAATTCCTAACCAGGCCGTCGTGTTCATTGTGGAACTCCAGCGCGCAAGTGAGCCTGAAAAAAAGCGGCCAGTTTGCTTTTGTAGGTGGCAGTGTTCAGCGGATTTTGATAGATGCGAACATGATCCCCGGCTTCAAAGACATGCAACTGAATATGGGCGGGGTCCTTGATTTGCGCATATTCATGCTCGAATATGCTATAAGGTGTTGTTTGATCCTGCTGCGATTGAAAAATAATCAAAGGTAAGTGTTGATAAGCCGGATATAGATGACTGAGCCGCAATTCATCCAGACGAAAGGGAGCCTGCCAGCCAAAAAATGTGATCCCGCCGGCCATCACAAAGTCAGGCAGACCAAATTTCTTGTGTGCCAGAAAGTAATAGTTTGCCTCACTGTTTGACAGGGGCGAATCAAAGACCAGGGCCTTGATCGCCAGTCCGCCGGCCTTCATCCGTTCTTTTAAATCCGGGCGATAATGCAAGACCCCGGTGGCCATTGCCGAAGTGGAAAAGGCGTACAACACAAAGCGGTCATGACCCCATTTTTGTTTGAGGGTTTCCATACTGCTGACAATGTCTTCGGCAAAATCCCAACCCAGCGAGCTTTCGGCCTCGGCAGAGCCCCCCGAATTGCGCAGATCCGGCAGCAAGATACAGTGATCGCGATGCACTCCCAGTTCGCGCAAGAGCCCGATCATCTTCATTTGCTTCAGCCGATTTGTACCGCGCCCATGCAAAATCAAAACGCAGTCGCGGGTCTTTTTTTGAACAGCCGGAATATACCAGGCCTCCAGTTGCACGCCATCCGGAGTAGATACATAGTGCACGGTTTGAAAATCAGTCGCCCCGTAAGCCGAGGGGTCGGTCATACCAGGTTGCATGCCGTAGGATTGCATGCGCTCCGGTGAATCCAGCACTGCCTGCAGGCTCAAGCGCTCAAAGTGCTTGATTTGATGCATACCATAAAAGCCCAACAGGAGCCAAATCAGCGCCAGGGAAACCGGGATGCCGTATAGTAGCCGTTTTTTCATCTGGTCTGTTTTTATGCAGCCAGTCTTGCTCTCTACTAAAAAAAAAGCAAAATTGGCCGAAACTAGAGCATAGTCTGCGGCGCGACCGCGACCTTGCCCTTCACAATTATGCGACACCGGTCCCACAGCCAGCAGCTGGCCCATCTGATCCTCAGCAGCGCCGCCCTATGGGGAGGAGCTGCGATTTTGCAGCTACACGCCCGGCCCCTGGACCAGACCAACGAAGGAGCCTCCAGCTTGGCGATGCATGTTGGCACCAGCTCGCGGACCCGCTTTCTGAGCGTCGGTGAGGTGATTGCGGTCCAAAAGAACAAGGGCACCTTGCGCCTACTGCGTCATCAGGATAGCAGTCATCCCGCAGATCAACAGTGGATGCGCCAATTCTTTCAAAATCCGCGCCAGAAGCTGGCCCTGATTGACCGCCAGGGACAGCAGATCGCCGTGTTCGCCTGTAGCCGCATCCAGTATCTACAAAACCGGCAACAGGCGCCGGTCTTGCTGTACGGACTGTTTGAAAGCATTGATCCCGCCTGGCGGGGCTTCATCCAGGTGGGTCTACAGGCCGGTGTCTACCTGCCCGTGGCCGGTTATTTGCCGCCAGTCAGCGGTAATCTGGCCGGACGCGGACGCCAGGTAGATTTGCAAATCCGCCACCAGCGCGATCGCAAGTTAATGCTGTATATTCCGGCCGATATTGTCATTTTTGGCCAGGATAGCGACTCCACGGCCGACAACTTTAATCCCTGGTTTCAAAACCGCAGCCCGGAGCATCAAACCCGGTTGAAGGCCTTTTACATGGACAAATACGAGGTTACCAATCGGGAATACCTGCATTTTTGTCGGCGTAGCCACCACCCTCTGCCGGGTGCCTGGCAACAGAGCGGCAGCTACCCGCCGGGGACAGCCGATCATCCGGTCCACATTGTCAGCTATGCGGACGCCCAGGCCTACGCTGACTGGAGCGGCAAGCGCTTGCCCAGTGAACTGGAATGGGAACTGGCAGCCCGCGGCGGTTACATGCATTTAATCCAGAAGGGTAACGACTATCGCGAGGTGGCGGCCAGTCCGCCCGTCTGGCCGATTGGTGATGATTACGACCAGCAGCGCTGCAATACCCTGGAAAGCGGTTATGGCCACACCCGCAGCGTGTTCACCTTACAGGACATGAGTCCCCTGGGCCTGGTCGGGATGTGCGGCAATGCCCGGGAGTGGACCAGCAGCTGGTACAAAGCCTATCCGGGCAGCCCCGGCGGCGCGGCCCGGCAGGTTTTTGGCAGTCTGTACCGGGTAATCCGGGGGGGGTCCTTTGCCGACAGCGCCGAATACGCGCGCGCCGATTTTCGGGACTATGGCGGTTTTCCGAGTCTGGAAAACGACCAAAGCGCCGGATTTCGGCTGGTCATGGATCCTTAGGCCGCACCTGAAAGGCAACAGCATCATAAATTAACCAGTCTGTAGTTTGCTGGATCGGCTTGACCGACCAGTCAGCAGTCCCTGACTCCGCGCTAGCGGGGATCAGTCCGACCGGCAGGGCAATACATGGTTCCATTGGTCGATCACGGGCCAGCTGATCCAGACAGGACCAAAGCCGGTTTAGTTCCGGCGCTTCTGCGGCCAGTTGCGGGACTGCAGCTGCAACCGGATGCAGCCACACATCCGTTCGTAAAAGGGCGATCTGAAATAGCCAGCCAGACAGGCCCTGGCGCTCGAGCAATGTTCTACTTTGACGCGTAAATTCCAGCCAGTCGCTTGCTTTTTGCAGCAGCTCCGATACAGCAGCCTGCTGCGGTGGACCAGAATTCGGCCCGTCCTGGGCAAAGCCGGAGGGGTGATCGAAGGCGATCTGCAACAGTAAGGTCCGCTCGGAACTCCGATAGACTGGCAACAAGTTCTGCTCTGTAACCAGCCCCTGCAATTCAGCCATCAGCAAACGCCATTCGCGCGCGTAACGCTGCTCCTGGGCCGCTGACAATCCAGCGGGCAAATCCGGGGCCCGGGCAAGGATCCCCATAGCGAGAATCGCAGTGCTGCGCCGGGCCTGCAAGCGTTCCAGTTGATGGACCAGCCCCTGCTGATTGCCGTGCAACCAGGCGGCAACTGCCTGGTATTGTGTCCGCAGTTTTGCCAGGGTCCGCTCCGTCAATTGGCGACTGCGCTCCATCAGCAGTTGACGCCGGGTAGCCATGATCCATGCAGCGCGCAACGCCCACAGCAAGGCCCAAAGCAGAAGCAACCAGGCCAGCTTGAACCACTCCAGGGCCTGCGGCCAATCATAGTTTTGTAATCCGATGTAAGCGATCGTTCCGAGACCGAATAAAACCTGCTGCCAGATCAGATAGCGGGCGGGTCGAATTTGCAGTATTTGCCACCAGGCTAAAGCGAGTCGCAATGAGGCCAGACTGGCCATGGGCTGAGCCACAAAAAGATAAATATTGATGGGCATGCCGATGATGGTTTGGTTGAGCCACATCCAGTGCAACCAGGCGCCATAGCTGATCAAAGCGCGCCGGCAAAGCTGCGTCAGGATTTGGGCCGCCAGAAATTCGATCAGGCTGCCAATTACAAAGATACGGATATCAAAGAAAATGCGACCGGAATGCAACCCGAGCAACAATCCGAGCAACGGCAACGGCAATCCAAACAAGAGGCCGGCTTGCAGGGCCGCAATCCACCAGTTCTGACGGCGGATTTTCAGCGGACGAAAATCTACAAACCTATTTGCGTACTGTGCCCACATAAATCTGGCGCACACCGCTGGCGCGAATCACATCCAGCACCTCGATGACCTTGCCATGGGCCACGGCCGCGTCGGCGTTCAGCACAACACTACTAGCGGGATTCTGCTGCACTTTCGTTTGGAGCGCGATTTTCAGATCTGCCCCGGTGATGAGCTCTTTTTCCAGATATAGTTGACCTTTGCTACTTAGGGTCACATGCAACTTGTGAGCCTGGGATTGTCCGGCTGTTTTTGAGCCCGGCAGACTGACATCCATGCCGGCGCGCGCGATGCCCGGGGCGGCAATCATAAAAATAATCAACAAAACCAGCACCACATCTGTGAAGGGCACTATATTAATGCCGCTAAAGGCCTCCTGGTCTTGTTTCAGGTATTTATCCAGGTTAATCATACAATTTTGGTGCGACCCTGCTCATCCAGCCTTTTGGTGCCGAGCTTTTGCATTGGACTGTGCTCACAAACCCGCTTTTTTTAATAGAGCCATTTTCAGTCGGCTGGCCGCGACCTCCGATCGTAATACGGCTTGACTGACTTTTTTACGAAAATAATTGAACGCCATCGTAGCCGGTATCGCGACCAACAGGCCACCGGCTGTGGCCACCAGGGCCTGGGCAATGCCCTGGTTCAGCCCGGTCATGCTGCCGCTGGTATCGGCCTGCGAGCCCAGGTGACCGAAGGCCTGGATAATGCCAAAAACCGTTCCCAAAAGACCAATGTAGGGACTGACGGTTCCGAGTGTCGCCTCGACATTCAGATAGCGCTCCATTTCGGGCAGTTTTTCAGCAATCGCCCGTCCCTTGATTTCTTCAAAATCCCTTTCCCAGGAATCGCTGCCGGGTTGGCCGGCAGTCAGACACTCCGTCAGCACGTAGCCCTCAATGCTTTCTTGTTCCGCTGCGCCGGGCCCCTGGTCCGTAAGGGCGGCTGCCAACAAGCTGTCCAGCTGAACGCGCCGACGGCCAAAATATAACCAGCGTTCGATGATGATAATCCAGGAGATGATCGAGCAAAGTAACAAAATAATCAGCGTTGGTCCGCCGGAACCAAGCAGGGAAGCCAGGGTGAAGTTTTCAGCCATACAGAACGATTACGGTACTCCTGGTCTTTTGACAAGCTAAAACAACCGGCCCTGTTTTTCGTCTGTCGGAGAAACCTGACGATTCATTTCATCACTTAGCAATCGACGCACAGAGGATTCACAGCAGCCGCAACCGGTAGCACAGCCGGTGTGTTTTTGCAGTTCCTCAAAGCTGCGGTCACCGTCTTGAATGGCTTTTACCAGGGCCTGTCGCGAAACCTGCACACAGGTGCATACCATGGGCGGCCGCATACTTTGCAGCACCTTGCTAGTAAAGACCGAATCGGGATCTGTCATGGTTACCAACGAAAGTAATGGAATAGTTTGATTTGGACACTAAAAAACGGCAATGCTAGCCGGTTGGATGTAAACTCGTTGCCCATGGGGCGCTCCATCCGGTCGGTAAAAAAAAAGGCCGGGTTGAGACCCGGCCTTCTGGAACAGGCAGCGCATTGACGCTACCAGCATCCTTTTCGTCACCAGTCCGCAGTTTACGGAAAGCTGATGGAATCAACCTCGCTGGTCTGGATGCGCTTCACACCTTCCGGAGTATGCACAACCATGACACTGCCAGTCTGGGCAATCACAGCACCGCGCACCTGAGTGCCGTTTTTCATGTTCAGGACTTCCAGCTTGTTGTAGTGCTTCTGAATTTCGGCTTCATCTTTCAGAGTGGTTTTGGAAGCATCTTCTTCAATGCGCTCCAGCACCTGCTCTTGCTTTTGCTGACGCTCTTCAGTAATTTTGGCAATAACCTCTGTGTTGGCCTTGCCAGCCTGAATTTCTTCGACCAGATCCTCATCCACAGTCACCAGATTCTCTTTCTCGATCTTTTCATCAGCGGTGACTTCTTCCTTAACGACAGTAACGGCCTGGGCTTCTTCAGCAGCAGTGGTCTTTTCAACGGCGTCAAAGGACTTTTCTACGACCGCAATCACTGCCTGCTTCTCGGCTGCCTGATCGGTCTCGGTATTCATCTTGCGGACAACCTGCTCTACTTTGGCGTTTAATTCACCAGCCGAGCTGTCTTCGACAACGACTTCTGCCTGATCTTGCAGTTGCTGCAGTTTTTGCAGGTTTTCGTTGGACTTGATATCATCGGCGGACACTTTTTCGAGGGCTGTAAAGCGAGGCTTCATGGCAACCTTGCCGTTGATTACCTTGACGCGGGTTGGTTCCCCTTCGTTAGATTCAACGGTGAAGGTTGTGCCGCGCACACCCGCTATGGCGGTCGGAGTAGTAACCTTGAAATCTTCGTCGCTGGCACGCTTGTCCACATTGGCCATCATGGAACCGTGCTGCATGGACAGCTGGGTTTCCTTGTTGTTGCCGCCGTACAGGCTGGCTACTTTCATCGTGGTCCAGTCTTTTACCCGAATGGCGCTACCGCTCTTGGTTTGCAAATCGACCATGCCCTGCTCGGTTTTGATCGTATCATTGGCACCGACCAGCATACCGACTTTGGCGGCCTGGGTTTGGTCACCCTTGACTACCGATGCGCTACCGCTTGTGTGCACAATCACCATGGCGCTTTGACCAGTGCTTTTCTCGCCACACGCCGCCGTCATAACAGCAACGCTGACTACCAGCGCCAGCCCCAGAGCCCATTTCATTTCATGACTGATTCTCTTCATGTCTTGCCTCATTTATCCCTTTTGCTTGATGTATTTCTTTTTTTGATCCCCGAGGGGAGTTTTTTCGTTTTCTAAGTAGTTCAACGGCCAAATGGATTTTTTTCCCGTCTTTTTTTATCAATGCGATTTTTTTTCCGGAGCAAACCTTTTATTCAAACCTGATTTCTAACACGTCCCGGGCTGATATGACAAGGCTTTTTTCTTCGGTCTCCACAAAAATTTCCTCGCCGGTTTGCGCTACCACCAGACCGCGCAGACTTTGACCATTGCGCAATTCAATGACATTGTATTGCGATCGCCGGGCCTGGCGCGCCGCCTGCAGGCGCTCCTGGGAAGCCACGTCCAGGGTTTCGCCCGGATCATTCTCAAGTTGATGCTGCACATTACGGGCCAGGGCATCCAGCTCACGCGCGTCGCTAAAATCGCGCTGGGTAAACTGTTTATATTCCTGCACCTGGCCCTGGTTATTGTTTTGAAACCAGTTGCGATCGTACTGATCGAGAATGTATTCCCCGTCTACCGGTGGTACGGCGGCGGGACTGCCGGCATAATCTTGCGGCTGGACGGCGAGTTTACCCATCACCAGATGAACCTGGGTGGACTGGCCGTCCGTTTGTACGCTAAAGCGCGTGCCGCGCACACCCGCTATGGCGGTCGGTGTGATCACCTCAAAGCCGTCGGCCGGATCGAGCTTTTCGACCATGCCAAAAACCTTGCCCTGATCCAGAAAAGTCCGGATGCGATTGTCCTTTTGATCCGCGGCAGACTGCAGTCGGAACTGGCTATTGGCACCTACCCGCACTAGCACTCCAGCCGGCAGGGACAAATCAACACGGCCATCCAGGCCGGTCAGGATTTGACTAGCAGCCGCCAGGCGACTGCCTTTCGTCAGGGGGCTTTCCTTGTTCGACGCGTCGCGCTGCCTGGCATCACCGGTGACATCCAGCACAATGGCGGCCCGCTCGGACTGCTTTTGAGTATTCTGCCAGGCCCAAAAGGCGCCACTGGAAACCAGCACCAGGGCCGCTGCGGCCGCTAGCCAGGCAAGCGGGCGCACCCGTCGTCCACCGGGCACAGCCAGCAGGTCGGCAGCCTGGATATGAACCATAGCAATGCGGGGGGTCTGCAGTATTTTTTCAAACTCGGGAAAGACCGGCTCCCCGGGCAGGTCCCGGGCAATCCAGTCAGCCAGCGAATGCTCTGCCGGGGTTTTAAAATTCATACTGCAACCCACCGGTAGCGGACTGTTGTTGATCTGTCCTGTGACAACCTGGAATCACTCTGGGAGGGATAACAATTACAAAGTTCTGTTTTTGCACCTTTTTCATGAAATGACCCCTTTTTTATTCCTTGTCATTCGCGCTAAATCTGTAGCCGCGTTTTTGACAGGCGGAGCGCATTTGACGCTCGGCCTTTTTGATTTGGCGAGAGACGGTCGACAGACCCAGCCCCATGATCTCGGCAATGTCTTCCAGGCGCATTTTAGCATGATAGCGCAACTGTAACAGACTACGATATTCCTCGCTGAGCTCGGCCATAACCGCTTGCAGTACGGCCTCCGATTCCCGGTGATCGAGGTTGCGCAAGTACAGCTGTTCCGGCGATTGACCGCCCTGATCCGCGTCCGCCCGGCTAGAGTCGTAATTTTCGACCAGTTCCACGCGGCGTTGATAGGCCGAACGGGTATGATTGATCATGATATTGCGCGCGGCTTTGAAGAGATACTTGCGACAGTCGATATCGCCAGGCGGCAGCGGTTTGTCCTGAAAGATGCGATGGAAATTCAGAAACACATCCTGCAAGAGGTCCATCGCGACCTCTTCATTGCGCACGCTGCGCACGAGCCAGGTGTACAGGTCGGCCCGATGCTCGGCGTATAAGCGCGCCACAGTCTGATTCAGATCAGCGTTCATTTTGGAGCCGGACAGTGATTTTTTTTGAAAACTGACGCAACATGAGCGAGTTGAATGACCTATTGAGGGTATGTGCCTGCCAGATTTGCGATCAGGAGATTTTCATTTTACATCTACCAACACGCGCGAGCCTGGCAACAGAAAAAAAAATCACAGCACCCCCCGGCGGTTGCATTTGTCGTACGCCGGCCCAGCAGCCCTGTTGATCGTGTGCCTGGCAGTGTTTTATCCCACCCGCGTATGCGCCGAGTCCCGGGCGGATCCGCTGCGCGGTCCCTGGCAAGCCGGTCTGGGAGCCTCGCATGAACGTTTCGATTATGAATGGCAACATCCGGATCTGCGACTCAGCCTCGATTATCGGCCCGATACGACCAGCGCACCCGAAAATCTGCGCAGCTTGCAATTGATCCTGGAAAAACGCGCCCTGCCCGCTGGTGAGCGCGGCTATGGCAGCGGTCGCCTGCGGCGAGATCATGTCAGCCTGGACTTTGGCCGCCGCTTCCTGCCCGGTCCGCCGGGCAGCTTCCTCCTGGATCGCGCATATTTCAGTCGCCTGCCCGGCGTCCCGCACGGTCGCCATACTGGTTCGTTTTGGCCCGGATACTGGTTAGAGGACCACGCCTTCGGGCTGCTGGGCCTGGAAAATCAGGGTGGGGCCGGACTGTGGTGGCAATACACAGAGCAATTCCGGCTGGCGATTCATCCAGCCGCCAATAGCGCCACCTGCACAGCGCTATCACAGAGTGATTCCCAATGGCACTATTATCTGGATCTAAATCAGGAAAACCAGGACCGTTACGGCTATGGTCGACTCGCCTGGCAGCGGCGCTTCGCCGCCGAGGGCTATTTTATTCTGGAAGCCGGCCGTTCCGTCGAGGACGACGTTCTGCCCGCTACCGGGGATTCGGTCAGGGATACAGAACAGGTACTGCGCCGCGGACGCAACGGCCAGGCCGCTCTGGAGGCCTGTTTTGCTGCCTGGATCTGTGTGGAGGGCGCTGGCCGGGATCAAGCGGATGCCATGCTGCGCAGTGGCGGTCTATACGGCCTTTATCCGCTCGATTCATTGCTGACCGGTCAACTGGTATTCGGCTGGTGGGGGCTTGCCAGGCGCGACTATCTGGCCGGCACCGCAACAGAGCCGGACTCAATCAGCCCGAACCAGCTGGATCCGGGCGACAATCACGATGGGGCCGACGCACAAAATACAATGGCCGCTGACGCCACCTTCTTTGATCAAGCGGCTCTTGCGGGTTGGAGACTGGTAGCGCGGCGCCACTTTTTGCTGTTGAGTTTGGTTGTACCCCGCATGAGCGCCCGGCGCCTGCTACTGGAATACGGGGTGCACTGGTTTGATTTTGAGTTGGCCCTTGCGCTAGGTCTATTGGACCCGGGCAACCAGCATCCAGCCAATTTTATCTGGTTACGCCAAAATCGCATGGAGCGCAGCAGTTGGGATTTTCGGACGCACAGCCGGTCTGTGCTGGCTTTTGAAGTCCGTCACCGCACGCTGTTTTTCAGCTTGACCGTCCAGGACACAAAAGGCCAGACACACAGCCTGGCCCGCTTGCAGTGGCTTTTTCGATTTTAATCAGGCTTCAACCGGAACGATGCTGACCTGCTTTTTTTTGCGGTTGATATGCTCAAATGTAACCACGCCGTCGGCAGTGGCAAACAAGGTATGATCGTTACCCAAACCAACATTGCGGCCGGGATGAATACGGGTGCCGCGCTGACGGATAATAATTGTACCGGCCCGCACAGTCTGACCGCCGTAACGTTTTACGCCGAGGCGTTTCGAATTTGAATCGCGTCCGTTTTTAGATGAACCGCCGCCTTTTTTGTGTGCCATGCCTTGCCTCGATCCTCAGGATGGAATCATCCCGATTCTTTTTCGTATTGGTCGACCACTATTTTGCGGGGGTGCTGTCTGGCAAGCACTTGTAGGCCCAGATCGAACGAGGCAAAGAGCAGCTGCACACCCGGATCTTCCACATTCGAGAGCAATTCGATCGAATGCTGGCCGGAGCCCTTTTGCACCCTCATAGACTCGTCCATATGCAACAGGTAGCGTAGCGATGCTTCCAGATTTTCGGCTAGCACAGACACAGCAGCACAGACGATATCGGACCCAGCCGGTCCGCTGCCGGCATGACCGTTGATGGAAACCGAGATCCAGTTGCCGGTGGATTGTGCGCGCCGAAAGACAGCCCGAATCAAGCTTAGCCTTGAATAGTGACTACCTGCAGTCTTTGCAGATCCTGGCGGTGGCCCCAGGTGCGGTGATAGCCCTTGCGTTTTTTGTACTTAAAGCCGCGGATCTTGGGAGCGCGAACATCTGCCAGCACCTTCAGCTTGACCGAGGCCCCGCTGACAGTCGGCTTGCCGACTTTTAAACTATCGCCTTGACCGAGAGCGAGCACGTCCTCGCATACAAACTCGCTGCCCGCCTCGTGGCCCGACTTTTCGGCCAGAAATACTTGATCGGCCTCGACCTTGTGTTGATGACCTGCCAGTTTGATATACGCGTACATGATGAACTAATCCGAGAAGAGTCAAAAAAAAGCAGGCTGGTCAGACGTCAATTCAAAGTGCGGCGGCAGCCTTGAGATCGAGCACATTTTGGTTTAAATCAGTGCCCTTGAAGCAGGCCGAGCCAGCGACTGCAATACCGGCTCCTGCACGGGCTAAATCGGCGATATTATCGGTGCCCACCCCGCCGTCGACTTCGATCACGACCGGCCGATCCTGGATCATTGCGCGCAGCTTTTGCAGCCGCTGGTAACTGGATTCGATGAATTTTTGGCCGTAGAAGCCAGGCTCCACACTCATCAACAGCACCAGATCGATTTCGTCTAAAAGCGGCTCCAGCCGTTCCACCGGTGTACCCGGATTCAGCGACACGCCGCAGCCAATGCCCTGTTCCCGAATCAAGCGGGCCAGCCGGATACCGAAATGCGTGGCTTCGATATGAAAAGTGATGTAGGCCGGCTGCAATGCAAAATACTTGGGCACTTCGATTTCAGGGCGGCTGACCATCAAATGCACATCCAGCGGTATCGCAGTGGCGGCCTTGATTTGAGCGGCATAGCGTTCTCCGAAGGTCAAAGCCGGAACAAAATGGCCGTCCATGATATCCAGATGAATAAAATCTACCACAGCCGGATCCATTTGATCCAGCGAGTGGCGTATATTGGTGAGGTCACCAGCCAGGATAGAGGGAGATATTTTCATAGCTGGATACAGATTTCTTTACCTGAGCAGGTTGTCAACGGGGGCTTCGCCCCCGGCCCCCGTTAGCTTGCAGGGATCAAACCGTTGGGATAACAGCAGCGCAAATGGGGGGTGCGGGGGCGCAGCCCCCGATTCAATGGAACTAGCTTAAATCGTCGGGTGCATATTCGCGGTCGAAAATTACATCGTCGCCGCACTTGACTTCCAGCCGCCGACTACCACTGCGAAAAAAGAGCATCTTGACGTTCTCATCCGGACCATGGTTCTGGGTCACAAAAACCTGACGGCGACGTTCATCATCCTGACTGACAGCACTTCCATCGACCATGGGAATCGTCTGGGCAACACAGCGCCCGGATCCATCCAGCTCTACGTCAACCAGCTCCAGGCCATCCCGAAAGCGGACAGCAGCGGGTGTATAGTAGACGCCTAACTGCACAGTTCTGCCGGGCTTAACCTGAAACAGGGTTCCATTTTGATCGGCATGCTCGGCCGGCTTTACGGTGGCGATTCGATAATCCAGACCACTGCGAGCCAGATACTGCATGGCTATGCCGGCATTCTGGCCGATCAGTTCATCCAGCTTGATTTCTTTGGCCGGAGCGTTCGCCTGCGGTTTGCGGGCCACCAGAAACCATACTTTGGATCCGGGAGCAATGTCGACCCCCGGCTCAGGGTATTGATCGATAACAGTCTGGTCCGGAAAACTGTCGGTCTCTAGTTCAGTGACGGCCCCGATTTCCAGGTTATAGACCCGGTCCTCATAAGGAATTTTTTGAATACCGGCTTTGGCCGCCGCCAAAGAACCGCGCTTGAACTCCGGCATGGTCAAAACCGGTTCGGGCTGATTGACAACCAGATACAGCTTGTCCTGCGGTTGCACCTGACGGCCGGCCGGAACATCCTGGTACAGGATCCGTCCGATCCCCTGATCCGGAAAATGCTTCTTTTCAATCGACACCCGCAGCTGCAGGCGCTGCAAGTCGTTATGCACATCGACATAATAGCGGTTCACCAGATCCGGCATGGTGTTGGTGGTTACATTCTGGCCGCGCAAAACAAAAACCATAAAGGCGGCGGCAAAGAACAGCGCCAGGGCCATTGTGAGGTAAACGGTAAAGCGGCTCAGGCTTTTAAAGATTTCAAATTTTGTATCAGACATCGTGTTTTCCAGGCGGCTTGATCAAATCGGCCGGCAGGGTCAGGCTTGTAAAAGGCCCTGCACGATAACCGTTTAGAAAGTCCTGTGCCGTCAATTGCTTTCTGCCGCGAGGCTGCAATTCCAGTACTGCCAGAAGTCCGTCACCGGTGCGCACAAACAGGTGTTTCTTGCTGAGACCCGGCCCAAAGGTCCCTGGGGGCTGTTC
>JAGRNA010000028.1 GCA_020441005.1 Leptospiraceae bacterium | reverse complement strand
GAAGACGACGAAGACGACGAGGACGACGAAGACGACGAAGACGACGAAGACGACGAAGACGACGAGGACGACGATGACGACGAGGACGACGAGGACGACGAGGACGACGAGGACGACGAGGACGACGAGGACGACGAGGACGACGAATAGTCGCTTTACTTTGCTCAAAACCCAATCCCGCTGCATTAGAGCGGGATTTTTTTTGCGCTTTTACCGCAGAGCAAAGGGTTCAGCCTGAATCGCTGCCCTGTTCTAGATCGGCCTTGTTTGCAGATACTGTATTTGTAGCCGACCCTCGCAAGCCATAGCCTGATTTGGGAGCGCAGTCCCCGCCCGAATTCCGCTGGAGCGGCAATGGCCGATTTCTATCCTGTCCAGTGTGTATTTTTGCGGACAACATGATGATTCGTTCAAGATCTGACACAGCAAGGCTCAAGGGGTTTGCCGGAGTTGAATTCAGGAACCGAGCCGGGTTACATACAGGCCGGCAAAACTCTGCTTGATTGCTTGCTTGATCCCGGGACCATTGTTCCAGGAATGAAATCAAGACTGATCAGAAATCATGCTGCTCTGGCGCTGATACTGGCACTTTTGAGCTCGATCTCTCCAATGCCTGCGCAGCCCCAACTGGCTGACCCGTTCGCACTGCCCGGGATACAATTGAGCCTGGTCGACACTCAGCCAGATTTGCAATCGAGCGATGCGCATAAACCGCCCCGTAGCAAGTCTTGCTCAACCATGCAGGTCCGCTTGATCAGGGCTGGTCTGGCAAGCGCCAGCTTTCGCTCCGCCGTCTCTGATGAATCCGGGCAATTAGCCTATGGCATCATGAATGACCATAACGGCTACACCTATCTACGCAATACAAACGTAATTCCGATCGCAGACGGGAACTGGATTTATATATTCGTCCAGGTTCTGCACCCCAAGGGCAGCAATAGAACTGTGATCACAGAAAAAATTCTGCATCCGCCGATGCACAAAGACGGCCAAACCTACAGTCAATTCACGCGCCAGCTGGATTTAAAGCCGGGCAATCAAACAAATGTGGAGCTGGCCTGGGGATTTTACAAGCGCTACCCGGCTGAATGGGTTTCTGGAGAGTGGCGCTTTCAATTGTGGGACCGTAATTGTTTGCTGTTTGAAAAGCGTATCCAGACTATAGTCCCTTGACCCTGGCGCTGCAATCAAGGTGCCCTCCACAATTGATGATCCAGCAATCCTGGACGAATTAACGGCGCTGTTCAGTCAAGCCTGCTAGTCAATTTCTGCTCACTCCTGATTTAATTCAGACGCCAGCGTTCGGCGCATCAGATAACTATAACAAGCCGGACAAAACCGGCGCAAGAACCATGAGATCTGGCCAATCGGCGAAAGCACCGTAAACGAGCGCCTGCGCCGGACAGCCGCCAGGATTTCAGTGGCGACATGCTCTGGTGTATCGTACTGCCCGACCGTACTGCGTGCGTGCGTAACTCGTTTACCATCCACACCCAGGGCCGCCTGTTCAAAGCGGGTTTTAGTAAATCCGGGGCTGATGATGCACACATCGACGCCCAGATGCTGGACCTCGCTGCGAATACTTTCAAAGGCGCCCTGCAGGGCAAACTTGCTGGCACAATAAAAGCTGCGGCCATACAGCGGCGCAAAGCCGGCCACACTGGAGGTAATGGCAATCGCTCCTTTGGATTCAATCAGGTCCGGCAAGAATACCTTGCTCAGGTGCACCGATGCCCACAGGTTCACATCCATGACCTTGCGAAAAACTCTCACATCGGTCTTCAAAAAAGAACTGCGGTGCACCAGGCCGGCATTGTTAAACAGATAATCTATACGCGGATGGCGGGACTTGATTTTTTTATATAAGGCCTGGACCCGGGCATAATTCGTCAGGTCGATGCGATAGCAATGCAAACGACTCGGATTGCTTTGCGGCGGCTGTTCCAAAGATCCATCAGTGCTCAGCTTCGCCGGCAATGCCTTGAGGCCGGCCTCGTCCAGGTCCAGCGCAATTACAGTGCCGCCCTGGGCCAATATACCGCGGCACAACTCGGTGCCTATGCCGCCGGCTGCGCCACTAATGACGGACACTTTATTGTGAAAGCTACGCTTGCTCATTTTTTTTAATACCCGGTAACCGGATAGTACGGAGGCCTGATCAGAATTGTATTGCTGCACTGCAGCCAGGCGGCAAGAATCAGGCTGGATACGGGCTGCATCAACGGCGTAGTCCCAAATCAGGCAAATGCTTGACACTATGATACCGCAAGGCCGCCCGAATACTCTGTGCCAGTTCGGCGGCTGGCAATACCGCCCTTACAGGCAGAATGATCGCCCGATTGCCTTCGAATACAAAATGCTTGTCAAAGACCGTGCGAAAGGTCGGTACCAGTTTGCTGGTGCACTTGAAATACAACGCCACTTGATCCGGCGCTTTGGGCTTCCAGTCCATTCGCAGGGTACTGCCGTGAGGCGTCAAATAGGCCGGCTCACCCCACTTGAGCGTTTCCTCAAGATTCAAAATCTCCGGCGTCTTTTGGGCCGTGGTCAGCACCAGCCGACGCAGGGCCCGCATTTGCTTTTTGACCCCCCGCGGATAGGCTTGAAAGACGGCCTCGACAGCCGGGTCGCTTGTGATTTCCAGTTTTGACATGATGGATGAAGCCGCTCTTGCGTATGAAATTGTATGCATACTGCAATCCAACAGCGCACGCCTAGCAAAACCGGCCCGAGACATCTTGTCAACGAACTTCGATTCTGGTTACATCGGCGCGGTAGTAAAAGCATTGCCCTCCGCGTTCCAGTGATCACACTCGGCTGCATGAGACGATTAGTATTTTTACTCTCATTTTTTGTACTGATTTTTATTGCGGGGTTATTCTCTGATTTGGGATTGCTAATGGCTGAGAGCCGTGGCAGCCATGGCTGGATTTTTGAGGGCTGGGCTTGTAAGCCTGATCTAGAAAAATCCCGACCCGGAATAGCATTTAATTCACCGGCTCAATACTGTAAAAGGGAAGATTGTCTGGTCGATACTCCTTTTTTCAGCATGGGTTGTTCGCGCATCAATCATCAGTTTCGTTACTCCAAATTTGAATCCTTTCCGGACACGTCATTACGCAAAGGCGGTGACGAGCAGCAAAAAGAACAGTCCTGCCGGGCAAACGCCGCACGTGCCTGGCAAAAAAATGAGATGTACAGAGTACTAATATATGAGGTCAGGGAAAATGTTTCTGGTGTAGAAAACAATGAAGTCGTTCAAAGATATATCAAGACAGAGCTATATTTACTGCGCAGCTCGCAAACGGACGATGAAGGTATTGTCAACTGTTGCGCAATCAATGCAGAAACCGGAACGTGTTACGATTCGGTATATGATCAATATGGTCGCATAGTTCAGCCAAAGTGGAATAGCTGTGATTGCGTCGGCTACGTTAAAATCAAAAGCGGCGAAGAGGCGATTGAGCGCATTGCTCTGGATGTAGAGCAACACTTCGGTCAGCCGCGCTCCAGGTAGCGTAAAAGCATTGCCAGAACGTGGCCTGGCGCCGTACTTTGCCAGACGGACGATCACGACCAGCCTGGAGCAAATAAATGTTGATGCGCAATACCATCCCTGAACTCCTGATCCGCTTGCTGATCCTGTTGTGTCTGTGCAACTATAGCTGGTGGACGACCCTGGAAGCCCGGCCTTGCCGTTCCTTTGGTCGGGCACAGACCCTGCACCGCAGCAGTTTGATGCCTTACGCGCGCGTTCAGCTGCAGCAGTTCAGCGGAAATTTTCTAATCGATTTCGGCACAACTCGTTCCACCATTGATCTGGCCGGTTTTCAGAGCGGCCGCCCTGTGCCGTTACCCGGCAGCCCCGATCAATATAGCGGATTTCAGTTCTTTGGCCCCTGGCAAAAAGTAACCCTGCTTGCTCGTGATCATTCCAGGGTCCAGGGCATCCGACAGGCCGGCATCCTGGGCACCGACATACTCAGCACCGCCATCTACACCCTCGACTATTCCAGAGGCCGGATTTATCAAGCCGATCCTCAGGGATTCTGTACGCCCGCTCAACTGGTTGATGCTGGTTTCGCGGCCGTCTCGACAGCCGGCAGTTATACTCGCTACCCGGAGCGCTTGCAAGGCCTTTTCCGGGTCAATATTCCAGCCATTCCGGTCCAAATCGGCGGCATCAGCGCTCCTGCGCAAATCGATTCCGGTTATGATGACCGCCTGTTCCGCTACGCGCTTAATATCAATCAGGCCTGGTATACAGCCCTGCAGCGCGCCGGCATCCAGCTGATCGAAAATCCAGCGGCCGATCTGCGGCTGTCCACCTGTGTCGTCGGTGTGCGCGAAAACATCAAGGCCTATACCCTGCCCTCAGGTTCTTTCTTTGCCATAGAGGCACTGGATGGTCGCTTGCTGATGCGTAACACAACAGTCCATGTGTTCTTGAAACAGACACCCCCCGAAGCCGCCCGTTGCGGCGGCATCGGCACCTGGCAGTTCCCCGCCGGGCAGCTCGGGGCTTCTATTCTGATGGCGGCCCAAAAAGTAATTCTGGACCCCTTTCAATCCCGGGTCTGGTTTTACACCCGCTGATCCAGACTGACCCGGTCCGTTGACTTTTTTGAACTGATTGGGATCATAAAGTTGTTGCCAGGCAGTTCGATCAACATAGCATTTCCAGATTGAGGATGATCATGCCAATAATTATGCAACAACAGAGTTTGAAACCCTTTGTCAGGTTCATCCTGCTCTTGACGGGGGTCACAATTTTCGCGACCACACCGGCCTGCAAACCGGCAGGCGCCTCGTTTGAGGTGCAAGATAAACAATCGGTAGCCTCCGCGATTGCGCTGTTTGAATCTCAATGTGGTGCTTGTCATAGTATCAGTCCGGAAGTCCGCAATGGACCGGCCCTGCCGGGACTGTTCAGTCATTACCGGCGCCTGGGCAGCCCCGATCAGATCAAGCAGGCCGTGTTGGAGTTTAGCACCAATCCCCGCCATGAGGCTGTCCGGATGCCAGAGGCGGTTGCAGCATTTGGACTGATGCCGAAGATGGAGTTTCAACCAGAAGCGGTGCAGGCCGGCGCGTTCCTGATTGCCAATTACTCCAGTCTGCAGGCTGCAGGATGGTTTCAAAAGCAACCGGATAAACCCGCGCAAAGCAACGGTGAACGTCTGTTTCTGCAAAACTGCGGCGCCTGTCATCCCGTGCAACCGCCGCCGCGCAATGGGCCGCCAGCCCGCGGCATGGCCATGCATTATAGCCGCGTATATAAATCAGAGCAATCCTTCAAACAGGCTTTGCTAGCATACGTCCAGAAACCGGACGCAAGCAAATCACTGATGCCCGATGCAATTGAGGAATTTGGTTTGATGCCGCGTATGCAATTCAATGCACAGGAACTAGACCAGATCGCTGGCTGGATCTACCAGCAAAGACCGCAGAAGCAATAGGTCCAGGTATATTTTTTAGTTCAGATTCGAAATCGGACGATCAGATCACGCAGGTTTTGGGCCACCGCATTTAATTCCATCCCGGTGCGCCGCATGGCTTCTGTTTCGTGCAGGATGGAATCTGCGCCGCTGGAAATGGACGCCACGCTATTACCGATTTCATTTCCGCCGCGCGTTTGTTCTGCTGTGGCCACTTCGATTTCCGCAGAAATATCGGTAATTCCCTTCATGACCAGCTGAATGGAATCGGCGCTACGGCGCTGTTCGGCCTGCAATCGGTTCGTTTCTTCGCTAACCACGGCTATTTGGGCTATCGCATCCGATATCGAACTCAATTGGGCCGTCGCTTCCTGCACCCGGGCAATCCCCAAAGCAACTGCCTGGTCTGTATCCTGAATTAAAGCGCTGATATCACGCGTATTGGTTGCCGTTTGATCAGCCAGGCGCGAGATCTCCTCGGCCACTACAGCAAATCCGCGTCCATTCTCCCCGGCCCGGGCCGCTTCGATGGAAGCATTCAAAGCCAGCAAATTGGTTTGATTAGAGATATCATTGATTATAATCAGTATCTCATTGACTCTTTGCGCACGTTCACGGATATTCTCGACTGCTCGCTCTACCTCACGTACGGCGTTCAATCCATTTGTTGTCAGCAGGTTGGTAGTTTCCGTGCTCGATCGCAGCGATTGCATGGATTCGCTGGCATTGCTGATGTTTGTATGCAATTGATCCAGGTCACGACCAGCGTCGCGTATATTCGTGGTTTGTTTCTCTATGGCCTGAGAAATGCTCTCAAATGAAGAAACCAGTTCCTCAACTGCTGCGGTCGATTCTTCCGTAGCTGCTGCCTGGTCCTGCGCGGTCTGGTTAAAGGACAGGATTGATTCGTTCAAGGCAGTTGTGATTTCGTGCAAACGGTTCGATTGTTCCCGGATCTTGCTGATCATCGCAATCATGGATTCAATAAATCGATTCATCCAGATGCCTGTCTGGGACAATTCGTCTTTGCCCGGTATTTCAATTTTGCGGGTCAAATCACCTTCCCCGGACGCCAAATCGGCAATTGTTTGTTTTAAATTGTGAACAGAATGCGTTATACTGCGACCAACAAGCAACAACAATACAATTGACAAGGCAATCATGATAGCCACGGCGACCATGGAAAGAATCTGCTCGCGCCGAAAGGCACTAATTCTGATTTCGAGTAAGAGTTGCTGCACCTGGGCCGTTTGCTGATACAAGCGGAAAAGCTGTTCCATTGCCGCAAAGCCGTCTTTTTCATAGGCAGACGGACTGCGAAAATCGGCGCTGCCCAACACGAGCAGGCGGGAATCATTTAAAAACTTGCGTGCAGCTTTGATTTGGCCGGCAATCAGAATCTGCTGCGCCAGTTCGGGATTGTATCGAACCGCTTTCTGATAAGATATCTCAATCGCTTCTAATTGACTTTCAGCCAAAACAATCTTCTCGGAGAGCAAAACCAATAACGAGTTATCAAGATCTTCCCGATCATTTAACAAACGACTGCCTTTGATTTGAATCTGCCCCAAATACTCCTGTAACCTCGGGATCCGTAGCAGGGTGATATCCATCAAATAGTAACTGTCAATGTCCGGGTCCAGAATCAAATTGGAAGTATCGCCCACATAATCGTTTAAATCCAGTAGCCTTTCAATGATTGCGTTGTATTCGGCAGCCTCGACCGGTTTTTTGGCGGCCAGTACCTTTTGCAAGCGGGAGTGTATGGCGCTCCAGCGCTGCTCAATAACCAGACTGTTGCCATACTCCTGGCTCAGCTGATCAATGGCGCCCATCAGGCGCTGCGCCTGATCCCGACTAGCGCTTTTCTGCTGCCCGGTTGTCGGTGGGAGCAAGCCAGAATCAGCTGCCCGACGTTGCTGCAGTTCTTCCATCAGGGCTACCACCTGACGGTTATAGAGGACACCATAGATTTCTTTTTGGCCAAAGTCAATGGCCCGGTTTTGGGTCATGACCGCAATTCCGGTTAATACCAGTAGCGGTAGCAGGACTGCCATCAGAATCAACAAGAGCCTGGTTCGAATCTGGATATGATTGAATACACCCGCTATTTTCATTTTGCTGCCGACTTATGATTTAAATTTTTTTGGGACTGGATCTGGCTGTCAAGGCAAGCATTCGCCTGGCATCCGTCTAATTGCACAGATCAGCTGTTTCTCAAATGCAAGCATCAAAGCAACGAGTGTTTTCAGGACAATACCCATCCTGAAATGAGGCGGATATAACAATACACGCAAGACCTGCAAAGCCGAACATTGCACGGATGTCCCGACCATGCTAGTCAGATTCCGGTTCAATTTTAAGCCCGGTAAAATCAACCGGCTGCCATCACCCAATTCCATTTTTTGTTGACTGTTCGTCGGGATATTTTTTCTGATAATTCACACAGATATGCGGACATTTTTGCATTGCTCTAACAGCGCCAAAAATAGCCCGGTCTACTCCCGCCGATTACCCCGAGGATAGCTCATGAGACGCAGTTTTTCCAGCAAATTCAAGTATGCATTCGATAATTTTATGTCCAGAGGCGGTTTCTCCGTGTTTATGGCCCTGCTGTTCTTGTTCGTGTGTGCCTTTGTGTTAATGAGCATTGTCCGTTATATATCCAATTTGCTGCTGCCAGAAGCAGAACCGATCAGCATTCTGGATCAATTGTGGGTCGTCTTTTTACAAATTTCCGATGCCGGCGCAGTGGCTGAAGACGGCGACTTTGGGGTCTTGAATAAAATCAGCGGCATTGTGACCATTTTTCTGGGTCTGGTGCTCTTTTCCAGTCTGGTTGCCTTTATTACCAGCCAGTTTGAGGCCAAGCTGGAAGATTTGCGCAAGGGCAAAAGCGATGTAATAGAAGATAATCATACATTGATTCTGGGCTTTGGCGACCGAGTTCTTGAGATTATTAGAGAATTGATCATCGCCAATGAATCAGAAAAAAGTCCGGCCATTGTAGTTTTGTCTGACCGTGAAAAAGATGAAATGGATGAATTTTTCCGGGATCACGTTGAGGACAGCAAAACGACCCGCATCGTTTGCCGCTCCGGCCTGACCTCCAGTCGGCGTATGCTCGAAAAAGTTAGCCTGCAACAAGCCAAGTCGGTGGTGATCCTGAATGACTCGGCTGTCGACGCCGATGAAGAGGAAAAGGCCCTGTCCGACTCAAGGGTTCTAAAAACAATTATGGCGGTCATTTCATGCACCGGTGAGGAAAACATCCCTCCCCTGATCGCTGAAATCCACCTTGAGAACAAACGCAAGCTGGCAGAGACAATCTCGCCCGCAATTCACTGCATTGAAGAGCACTCTCTTTTGGCCAAGCTGATTGTGCAAACCTCCCGAACAGCGGGGCTGGCCAATGTGTACGATGCGATGGTCGGCTTTGACGGCTCGGAGTTTTATTTCTATGCACCGCCGCATGGCTGGGGCGAAAAAACATATTCCGAAATCATGTTTCATTTTAGCGAATGCTGCCTTCTGGGCTTGCGCAAGCAAGACGGCACAGTGCTGGTCAATCCACCCGCAGATACTGTTTTTCAGGATGGCGATGAAGCCCTGCTTTTGGCCGAGGACGATTCCGCTATTTCCTGGTCTAAAACAGCAATCGCTTTCGCGACGCCCAACGAGGCACCGGCTGGTGCCCAACCCCAGGGTATAGAACATCAATTGATCGTTGGCTGGAGTCGCAAGGCCGCCGTTATTGTTGATGAATACTCCCAGTACCTGATTGACGGATCATCGATTGATGTGATCACCAGTGACCCGGATGAGGACATGCTGGCTGAATTAAAGGAACTGGATCAAAAGTATCCGCAAATCAATATTAACCTGATACGCCAAAGTATTAATGATTCAAAAACCCTGGCACTGATCAAGCCCGAAAAATACAACAATGTTATTATTTTGAAGAAGGATGGCGGTGAGGCGGAATTGCGTGATTCGGAGACGATATCCACTTTGCTTGAATTCCGGCACTACTTTCGACAGCATAACGGCGCGATCAAGACACAGCTGATCAGCGAGGTCGCCGACTCGGAAAATACGGAAGTGATCCAGGAAGTTGGCGTGCGTGACTTTTTAATTTCAAATAAGTTTGTTTCTAAAATGTATGCCCAGGCCTCCGAAGATCCCGAAATACTTAAAGTATATGATGAACTGTTCAAAGAAGAAGGCAGCGAGATCTACATCAAGCCGGCCTCCCTGTTCTATAGCAATTTCCCGGTGACAGTCAGCTTTGCTGATATTAGCGCGGCAACCAGTCGACGGGGAGAATCCTGCTTTGGTGTCCGCATCAAGTCCGAGGAAAAGGACCATTCGAATAACCAGGGATTTCACATCAATCCCGCCAAGAAAGCCAGATTCACTTTGACTGAGAAAGATTTCTTGATCACACTGGCGGAAGACGAGTCCTGATCCACCGGGCTCCTGTGGTATGCCAGGGAAGGGGCAATTTCAGCCGGCCAATTGCGGGTATGTACTCAAGCCAATCCGGTTTTTTTCCGGATCACGAAAATAGAGGCTATAGGCACTATGGGCCTCAATTTGCACTCCCGCTGATTCAATCCTTTTTTTCCAGGATTTGAAGGTATCAACCTCAATCGCGAATATCAATGCATGAAAGCCGGGCTGCCTGTCATGATATTTGGTAGCCATGTTCACGGGGTGTGCCGGAGTAAATCTTGACGACCCTGACAGGTCTTCAATCATCAAGATGGATGTGCCTGCCCTCAGCCAAACAGAAGCCGCGTCCGGATCCAGAACAATGCGTTCCAATTGTAGTATCTCTGTGTAAAACCGGGCCAATGCCTGTGGATCAGGGCTGGCAATGGCCATATGGTTAATTCCCAGTATCATGGCCCTGATCAAGACTCCAGGAACCGGGACCTGATTTCGCTAATGAAGGCCTCGCGATCCGTAGTAATCCTTTCGATCAAGGCAGCGCTGATTCTGGTCTGTGAATCATACCTGGCTCCCCAGATCATAATTTCCATAAACATGGGTATCAAATCACAGCCCTTGGCTGTTAATGCGTAGTTGTAACTGCGTCGATTATGCAGATTGCGAGACTTGCGGATAATGCCAGCGCTTTCCAGCTGCTTCAACCGATCCGCCAGAATATTTGTGGCAATGCCTTCCGGACACTGTGCCAACTCACCGTAGGTTCGCCGGTTCAAGAACATAAGATCACGAACGATCAAAAGACTCCACCGATCACCAAACAGGTTCATTGTGTAGGCAATCGGACACCCACTGGCATGTTTCTTGCGCTGCTCCATCGAAAATCCATTCACCAGTTTCAGTCACCCCAAACTCAAACATATTAAAAATCTGGCAAGCATTAATTGCATGTTAAAAGTATTTACGTAATATCGGCTTAAAACAGTCTTTTAGCGCCTAAAATCGCCTTTTTTTATGGTTTTTTACTTGTCGAATAAAAGCTTTTTTATAACTTGCATATTGCAAGTTAATTCCATCTGTAAATAGATTCGGTATACATCAATGATTGAAAAACTCAAGTCCATCACTATTGTCCCTTTAATACTGTCCATGTTTGCCATTAGCGGCTTCGGTATCTACCAGTTCATAACGACCTTGCATAGCGCCTGGTTGGCATTGGTCCTGACTCAACTACCGGCAGTCATTTACTTTAGCGCCCAGGTGACTGTCAAGTTTCAGGACAGCGACCCGCGCTTTCGCATTCTGAGTACGATTGTTTTGGCCGGACCAGCGGCCGTACTACTGCAATTTGGCCTGACTGGCCCGGAGCTTCTATGGCAGCCTCTGATCGCGAGCGTCGGCTTTTGCTGCGCCTATCTACTATTCGCCTACTGGATTCCCCGGCTGTCAACACCGACCATCTCGGCTCAGGCAGATATTGGTCAAAGCTTCCCGGTTTTTGTTCTGGATGATGAATCAGGCAACCCGGTTACATCGGCCGAGATTTTGACCCAACCAGCTTTGTTTATTTTTTACCGTGGTAACTGGTGCCCGCTTTGCATGGCTCAAATCAAGGAAGTGGCCCGCTCCTACAATGCAATTAGCGAACTGGGTGTCCGCATCGTGCTGGTGAACAACCAGTCTCATGCCCAGACCCGCAAACTGGCGTCCAATTACGACGTTGATTTTATTTATCTTGTAGATCAGGAATTTCAACTGGCCGAAAAGCTGCATATTCGCCATAGTAACGGAGCGCCAAAAATCATCGCCGCCGGGTATGACAATGACACCATACACCCTACGGTGGTGTTTACCAATCAGCATGGCCAGATTGTGTATCTGAAACAAACAGACAATATCCGTGTGCGACCAGAGCCGGCAGAATTCCTGCGGGTCATCAAGCAGCAGAAGCTGCAAAGCCACCTTGAAGACAAGATTGCCGAGCGAACAAGCGAATTACAAGCCGAAAAACACAAGTCCGATCAATTGCTATTCAATATACTACCCCGGCACACTGCGCTGGAATTAAAAGAAAATGGACACAGTATTCCCCGTCACTATCAAACAGCTTCTATTCTATTCACAGATTTTAAAGACTTCACCCGCATTGCCTCACAACTGGCACCCGGCGAGTTGATCGAAGAATTACATGAGTATTTCAGCGCATTTGATGAGATCGTTATGCGCAACAATATGGAGCGAATCAAAACAATCGGCGATGCCTATATGGCCGCCGGCGGGCTACCGGTCAAAAATCATACAAACCCCTACGACGCTGCTCTGGCTGCCTTGCAAATCAGGGATGCTGTGCAGCAGATTAATCAGCGAAGGGCAGCAGAAGGCCGTGTAATTTTTGAGCTGCGGATCGGAGTTCATACCGGCCAGGTAGTCGCTGGTGTAATCGGCAAACAGCGCTTTGCTTTCGATATTTGGGGTGATGCCGTAAACCTGGCCGCCAGGCTGGAATCCAGTGGCGAGGCTGGGCGGATCAATATTTCGCAGGCGACCTGGGATTACATCAAGGATCTATTTGACGGTCGCTACCGGGGTGAAATTCAGGTCAAAAACAAAGGGGCTGTACGCATGCACTACCTGGAAAATCTAAAATCCGGGTTTTCGACCCGGACCGGTCTAGCCGAAGTCAATCCTGATTTCCTGCATATTTACAATCGCATCAAGGAGGGTGTGCAACCAGATTATGAAAGTGAAGTTGCATAAGCCAGCCATAAAATTCCAGTCTGGATCCGTTAAATACATTCAAGTCAACATCACCGCGAATACCGGGCACACTGCCCCAAACCGAGTGTTGCCACAGCAGCCAGTTCACATCATCGGGCCTCGAACGAACGTCGCTGATCCAGATCGAATAACTGTCGCTTAGTGAATCTCCATAGGCCTGGAAAGCCTTGCGGGTCAAATATAGAATCACATGGTACTTAAAGTGTTGGTACATCACTGCACTGAATTCCAGCAGGTCGCTTTTTAACTGCAAAGGCGTCGGATGAACAGGGCAATTACCGGAAAACTCAATGTCAATTGCCGGCGGCATCATCAGCAACTTTGTCCGCGGGATGGCCCGGGCAAAGTTCAAAGCCTGCCTGTGCGGCTCGGCGCAGAATGAATAATAATGATACGCGCCGGGGATAAGCTGGTTACGCCGGGCAGCCTGCCAGTTGTTCATAAAATTCGGATCACGCAGGTGATTCCCCTCGGTCGCCTTTATATAGGCAAAACGGAAACCGGTTTTCTGGACCAGATTCCAGTCAATTTTCCCGCGATGATGAGAAACATCGAGCCCTCGAACAGGATGAAAAGCCGGCGGCAGGAAACGACTGGCAATCAACTCGATGCAAAATCCAGCGGCAATCATCAAAGCTGCCAATACAGCCGTAATCCAGCCGGCTGCCTTGAATCGAGATCCCTTACTGGCCAAAGGATTGGAGTTCCATCTGGCCGCGATACGCTTGAGTTCTGCATCGCTTCGATACCGCTGCCCAGGTTGGCCGAGAGCAGATTTGTCTGCAAAGAGATCCACGGTTCAGGACGAGCAATCATGGACCCAGGATCCCGACAAAATCTTTACAGTTATGCCGCCCCAATCAGGCTAACGAACCGATAAACCTTGACACAGTAGCTGGCAAGGATTCCCATATCGGCTTAAGCTATGTTTATTACCTATTGTAATCCCTTTGAAGCCCGAAATATTGATCCCGTCGATATTCCAGGACTAGACCTGCGCAACCACAGCTTTTGGATGCATATCCAGGCTGAGAATACGCAAAGCCTGAGCAGCGTCCTGTCACATTTCCGGCTGCACGATTTGACCGTCGAAGACATATGCAATCCAGTCAGCCGGATCAAACTGGAACGCTTTAAAAAATACACTATGTTTATATTTCGCGGTGTTCACATGCAGGAGAATGAAATACATTATAAAAATTTTAATTTTCTGTTGCTACAGAAAGGGCTGATCACCATCGCACTGGACAACCGCAACACTATTCGGGACCTGTTACGCAAACCGGAACGCGGCCAGGAGCTCCTGCGTCGAGGCGTAGACTTTATTATTCACCGTATTCTGGACATTGAAACCGATCATACTCTCAATATCATCCGACGCATCGAAGACCGGGTTGATGCCTTCGAGGATGCGATCTACTCCCGTAATTTGAATGTCAGTATCATCGACACCTTCCGAATCAAGCGCAACTTACAGCACATTGTCAGGGATTTTATAGCCCACCGGGATATATTTCATTTTTGCCTGAATCACCCGGATTTCAGCGAGGACTCACATGTCTTTTTTCGGGATGTCAACGATCACAGCCAGCGGATTATTGAATCGGTCGATTCTTTAATTGCTTCCATATCAGCGGTCCAGGAAGCCTATGTCACACTGTCGACTCGCAGAATGAATCAGGTCATGCGTGATCTGACAGTACTGACAGCAATCATGCTGCCAGTCAGTACAGTGGCGGCCATTTTCGGCATGAACTTTGCTATTATTCCTGGTTCCCAGCTACCCTATGGCTTTCTGACATCGGTGGGATTGATGATTCTATTATCCATCGGCATGTTTTTTTATTTCAAGTTCAAACATTGGGTATAATGGACGCTGCCAATTCTGAGAATCTTCAGCGTTCAGGCAGACCAAAAGGACTGCAATTCCGGGCTAGTGTAAAACTCTGTCAAACGGGCCTCGACCCGGGATTCAAGCCAGTTCTGTACGGCTGGTGTTGTAATAAAAGCTAGTACGAGATCCCGCACCTGTTCTCGAAAAACTGTTTCTGTAATGCCCAATTCATGCGCGAGCGCCTGACAAGGCAATCCACCATAACGATCATACACATTGTCCAATAGCAAACGAAAGGCCTCGGATGCCAGCCTTGATTGTCGAAAGCGATCCAGCATCCCCAATTGCAGATCAATAAAGGGCTGTAAATTCTGATTGGCCAGACTTTGGGCCAGACCGCCGGGTTGCTCGCTCTGCAACCATTGCCACATTTCATCCGCCAGTCGATCGGCCATATCGTCCGCCAGAGCTTCGTTGAGTATGGACTCACTATCCTGCAGGGTGTGCTTCAGGTTTTGGGTCAGAAAGGCGCGCACTTTTTCATCCATCTGCTTTTCGTCCAGTCCCGGTACCTTGCTGATCAGATTGCGACCCATGTCAAACAAGGTCGATGCCCCCGGCACATTGCTGGTGATAAAGTTCTGGCCAAACCAGAAATTTTTGATTCCGCGATACAAAATATCAATGATGAAACGTGCGTAAAAATCCGACTGACAAACCTGGTGCAGTATCAAGCGCCGGATATCATGCATCGCCAGACTTTGTTGCACAGTCTGCCTGAACTCGTCTTCATTGAGACCCGTTGACAGCCATTCCTGCAGCGATTCGAGTTGGACTAAAACCCCGGCGCTGATATCGGCCAGCACCCTGGCTTCCATCCCCGATCTGTTCATCGTCTGGATGACAGGCCAGACAGCATCCATCCACCTTTCCCTGGGGAACAGTTGGTCCAGCGTCACCTCTCCCAGCAGTTTATACAACTGTATGAGCTCAGCTTCCAAATCCTCCATTAACCCCGCCTGCCAGCGGTTTTTTTCAAATTGAATATGCAGCTGGAGTAATTCGGCTTGGCGACTCATGCCGAAAACAATCTTCCGTGTTTTGTTTTAATCGCGCAAATCCACTTGCACAACATTGTCAATATGATCCAGTCCACGGAATGCATCCAGCGCGTCTTGCGGCAATAATTCATCTACAGTTACAATACTGTGCGCCGTTCCACCTTTCTCAGTGCGCCCTAAATCCATGCTTGCAATATTAACATTTTGATCCGCCAAAAAGGTGCCAATAGTGCCAATCACCCTGGGTACGTCGCGATTGCTGACTACCAGATGAATTCCGGAGGGGATGAACTCCAATGCCAGACCCATGAAATTGAAAGCGCGTGGCTCCTGTCGAAAACTGGTGTACTTTAGAGTAAACGACTGGCCGTCCTGATTTTTCAGGCTGATTTCGACAAAGCTGGAAAATCCCTTGCCATCTTTATCGGCGTTCTCATTTACCTTGATACCCCGATCGCGCGCCAGAAAGGGAGCGTTCACATAATTGACCGTATCATTGCCCAGTGCCAGACCTAGCACACCGCGCAGAATCGCTGTCGTGACCGGTTGGGTCATATAAGCTGCTATTTCACCGTGATAATTAATATCAATTACAGTGACATTGCCGGCACACATTGCTGCCAGCATTTTGCCGAATCTTTCCCCGCCCTTGAAATAGGGCTTCAGGAATTCCATCGCATCGGGATCAATGCTCGGAAAATTCAGGGCATTACGCGCGGTGCCCCTGGCAAAGAAATCGATCAATTCATCAACGGTTTCCATGGCCACTGCAAATTCAGCATCACCGGTCGAGGCACCCAAATGGGGCGTCATAATACAGTTTTCGAAATTACGCAAAGGAAATTCAGCCGGAGGAGGTTCCGCAGAAAAGACGTCCAGCGCAACTCCGCCCAGTTTACCAGATTCCAGTCCCTCAACCAGAGCGGCCTCATTATAGATCCCCCCCCGGGCACAGTTGACCAAATACACTCCGTCCTTTAACTGCTTTAGATTTTCGCTGGAAATAAAATCTCTGGTTGTGTCCGTCAATGGGGTGTGGACAGTGATAAAATCCGATTCGCGCAGAATCGTATCCTTATCAACAATCTGAATCTCGAGATCGGCCAGATTTTCCCGTGGTATATAGGGATCAAAGCCGATTACTCGCATTCCCAGACCACGAGCCCGTTTGACAACTTCCTTGCCAATTCGTCCCAGACCAGCCACACCGATTGTTTTGCCGGTCAGCTCGACGCCCTTGAATTTCTTCTTCTCCCAGGCGGACTCCTTCATGGATGCATTTGCCTGGGGAGTCTTGCGCGCCAGGGCAAACAATAAGGCCAAAGCCTGCTCGGCGGTTGAAACAGAATTGCCGCCGGGTGCATTCATTACAATCACACCACGTCGGGACGCTTCCGGGATATCAATATTATCAACGCCCACGCCGGCCCGCACCACCAGTTTCAGATTGGGAGACTGCTCCAGAATTTCCTTATCCACCGTGGTCGCCGACCGTATAATCAGACCATCCACGTCTGCCAGCAGGGGCAACAATTCTTCGCGTTTGTAACCCCCGTTATACACGCATTCCAGGTCTGGATGCTCCTGAATGCGTTTTACCCCTTCTGCATCAAACTTATCACAGATAATAATTTTATGAGCCATACAAGGTCACAATTTACGCGTCCGGTATCCTGACAAGCCAAGTCCAGCTGGCCCTATGGGGGAGCTGCAGCCTGGGAGGCCTTTTTTTGCAGCCAGTAAAAACGCCAGCCCGAGCGATTGTGTGCTCGATCCTCGACCTGCAGGGAAAGCAAACCCGCAGATTGGTCTGGAAATATGCGAGCCGGAATTTCGATCTCGATAACCGAGCGATCCGCGTTCCAACTAAAAGGAATTGGCTGACCCTGCCACAGGATCTGGCTGGCTGTCAGATCGATACCGCTGCCATATTCTCGTACGGCGAACTCCAATCGGGCAAGACGGGAATGGATCCAGACTTGCTGTGAATCAAATCGCCAGGCCGGCACAATCGCCGGTGCGCTCAGGTCTGATAGTTGGGTGATTGGTCCGGTGATCCGCACACTGAACCGATATTCATGAAAACCATCTTTCGTCTGGCGGGGCAATGCCATTAATCTCCAGATTTTTTTGGCATAGCTGTAATAGTATAAACCGTCCCGCCCCTCCTCCTGAACCGGAAACCGGGCCACGCCCTGCCCGCCCCACTTATAATACAAATCCTGACCCTCAAGCATAAACACGGGACCTTTGTGAGCATACAGTTCCGGGCCTGGAGATTTCGAATGGCCATCCATACGCAGAGCCCGGGCTGCCTCGGCGGGCAAATCGGCCCGGCTCGATAAATGCAGTTTACCGGGTAATTGGACTGCGCCAGGTCCCATACGGATTGTCATGCTGGCCTGGCTTTTCTTTTGCGACAATTGCAGCATCCTTTGGGGGTGAATGGCGTGCCATTCCTGTTGACTTTGATAGGCACTACTGCGATCTGATTGCATTGGCCATTTTTCGGCCGTATCACCCAGGGGAACTGTAATCCGGACAATGGAACGATTGCCGCTGGCATCGAACGCGATCAATTCCAGGACTGCACTGGACTGATTGCGTCCGTTATCCGTTAGCCGAAATCCGGCGCTTCCGGCCGCATACATCCGGTAAACATATTCACGCCCGATTTGCGTCAAGGCGGTATGGTAAAGCCGGGCCGACTGATTTAATTCCGCATAGGATAAAGTGCTGATTTGCTTTGCAAAAACCTTGCGCTCATTGATCCGGGTCTCCAGGCCAAACCAGCCATTACGATTACGGGCCGCCATGGTATCATAGCCCCCCAAATACAGTCGAATCCATTCCTTACGCGCAAATCGTGGCAGGCTTTGCTGGATTACATACTCATCCAGACGACCCTGCTGCAATGACTTACCAATGAGCGGCTTTTTTTTCAGGGGTATCTTCAGGAGCCCCTGGTCGCTTTCCATATACAAATGCTGTAAGACCGGCGGGCTGTCGTCGTTTATCCGCAGACCCGTATCCACGACGGGATTCTGAAAATGGCCATTAGAGAGCACCTCAAAATGCAAATGCGGCGGTCCGGATCCGCTTTCTCCGGTTGAGGCCAGACAAGCGCCTTTTTCGTAATGAAACCAGGGAGGCAGATGCAAACGCAAGGGCCGATCCTGCACCAGGGTTCGGAGTGCCAGCCGCAGCAATTCAAGATCGTCCGGGACATTGGCGGCCGATTGGGGACACTGAAAATCGCGCAAATGCGCCAGGGTGAAGGAGAGACCCGATTGCGTGGCGCTTAAAAACAAGGCATTGCCATATCCCGACTGTTCGCTGACATGAATGGATCTCAGCCGCGCAGGTGCCGGTGAGCGCACAGGCAGGCCGTTAATTAGCCAGGTTTTATAATCCAGGCCCATATGATAGCGACTGAAAAAACGGTATTCGCCAAAACTGCCTGATATGGCCACGGGCTCGGCCAAAGGGTGCACCAGTTCCTGAGCGCCAAGCAGGGTAACGCCAGGCAAACTCACAAGCAGGAAAAGCCACCCTGGCAGCCTTTGAAAAATCAAAACCGAAACCTGCACCCTGGATGAACCATTGCGTATATAAGGTTCATAAAGCAGGCCAAGGCGCAAGTTTTTTTCAGGCGTCTACTTCCAAATACGAAACCAGCTCCTTGAGGCCGGTATGATAACGAGTTCGGGAGTTGTAGGTATCTAAAACCCATCGGCCATCAATGATATACATATAATAATAGGACCCGATCGGCAGTTCTTTTTTATATCGAAACACTCCGTCCGTACCACGCGTCATCGGATCCATTTCGGGATTCCAGTTATTGAAACTGCTAACCAGACTAATATTACGGGCAGAGGGTCTGTAAATGGCAAACTCAACCAATTGCCAGCCTGGTCTGGCGCTGGCGCTCAATATCCGGGCATGGATTTGACGGTCCGTATCGGGCTGTGCCGCATGAAAAACAGATACATAGCCGCCCAGGCCGTCATCAATCCGATTTCTGTTTTGAGCATCCGACTGCCACATTCCATCTACCTGAAACTTGTATTTGTATTCGGACAGCGCTGCTCCCTGTCGGTCATAGAGGACTGGCTGTAAGTAATAGTAGACTCCATACTGACCACGGCTCATCGCCTGCGGTTTCCAGGAGTTGAAATCCCCGGCAATAGAGACCTTGCGTGAACGCCAGCCTTCCAGGGTAAACAGTATACCTTTCTTGATTATGGTCCTTTGCTCTCCAATGGGTTGGTAGCTGGTGAGCCGCACATAGCGCGGTGCAATGGCACGCCTCAGATTCTGGATTTGCAACAGGCTGTACACCCTGGCAGTTCTTTCGTTAAGCCCGTCTTCCAACCCGCCCTCTTGCGAATTGTAGCCATCCACATAATTCCCGCCGCCATCCGGTGTTCCGGGCAAACCCGGGGCCAGGATCACCCCCCCGATCAATAAAGTCATGCGAATCAAGCATTGTCGTTTTTTGCTAATTTTAGGAAACATAGGCCTGCAAATGAATAATTTTTTTTCAGAATTGCTTTCGTGGAGAACGATTATACGTATTATGTCGATAAGTAGAGAGTATCTACTTAGCAAATTCAGGTTCTGAATTTAAAAAACAATGGCCGACGAAATAGAATTCAGCCCGGAAGAGCGCACCCAAATCCAGGAGTTACTGGAAGGGCTTGAACAGGCTCGTGATCGGTCAGCATTCCATCTTTTGCAAGATCAGTTTGACCAGGATATGCGCGATATTGCGCCGCCGGAGGAAGAAGCGGAATACCCGGAGGGTGAAAGTGGTCCGCCGGATGTTGATAGTTCCAGCGAATCCACTCCTGATGACCGTGACTCCGGCGATGCTGTGACCGACGACTTCGGCATGAGCGATTTCGGTGAACCAGGTGACCTGGGGACCGACTCCGGTGGCGATGACGCCGCTATGGGCGACCTTGGTGAACTCGACGACCTGGGTGCCGACTCCGGTGGCGATGACGCCGCTATGGGCGACCTTGGTGATCTCGGCGACCTGGGCGCCGAATCCGGTGGCGATGATGCTGGTATGGCCGACCTTGGTGACCTCGGCGATCTGGGCGCCGACTCCGGTGGCGATGACGCCGGCATGGGTGACCTTGGTGATCTCGGCGATCTGGGCGCCG
>JAGRNA010000218.1 GCA_020441005.1 Leptospiraceae bacterium | reverse complement strand
GGATGATAAATAATTTCAGCGAGGCAGGCAGGATTCGAACCCGCGACCGTCAGATTAACATTGAAGTAAGCCTGATTTGGCCGGCGAACCGGCAATCATCAAGCTAGGAGCTGATGCTCTACCGCTGAGCTACTGCCTCTGATATTGACCAGGTAATCTGCCGACTAAACGGTCCAGGTTTGAAGTAAGTCGGCATTGACCTGGCCAGAATAACGTTTGGATCGGGATTCTGGTTTGTCAACAGCAAAGCAGGGGCGGAATTGAGCGTGCCGGTCCGTATTCGGCCTGGGCAGGCATCATGCCGGCGCGATGGAAAACAGCCGGCGGCTGCATCACAGAATATGCATGGCCCGGTTGTTTACATTAGAGGCTGTCTGCTTTCTTATGTAAGAAATTCAGAAAATAATCCGGAATGGATTGACGACTGGAGCGCGGCATGCGATGACGCCTGCTATCCGGCTGTCACGGGAAAGGCTTGTATCGCCTGACCATGGTGCCGGTATGTAGACAAGGAAATTACAAAAATGTTTAACAAACTGACAATTGCAATACTGGCTGCTTTTGTTGTGGCTGCGCCTCTGGGCCTGGCTGCCCAAAGCGGCAAGCCGGATAAAAAAGCCGAGCATCAGAAAAAGAAAGAAGAAAACAAGGCCGAACGCGAAAAACGCAAGGCAGAGCACGAGGCCAAAAAAGAAGAGAACAAGGCCGAACGTGAAAAACGCAAGGCAGAGCACCAGGCCAAACGTCAACAGCGACTGGATAAATACGAAAATCGCCTGGAACAGCTCAAAAAGATTGCTGATAAGCACGAAGCCGAGGGTCGCACGGAAGAAGCAGCCAAACTGCGCGAAAAAATTAAAATGATCGAGGCCAAAATGGCTGAAAAGCGCAAGCGGCTCGAAGAGCAGCAAAACAATACCGACAGCGATACCGATACCGAATCACCCACCGATAATCCGACTACTACCGAAGAGGAATAGAAATGAAAAAAGCAATTCAACTCATTAGCCTTTTGGCCGTTGTATCCTTCATGGCCTGTCCGGGCAAAGGAAGCGATTCGACTGATTCGGCTGAATTACCCGAAGCGCAAAGCCTGCCAGCGGATCAAATCAATGTTGATAACGCGGATAAACAGGCCGATGCCCTGCTCAAAGATCTGGAAAATCTGTAAATAACCCTGTCAGGATGCCGTAGCGGCGCTGTTTTGGGCACTGCTACGGATACCGATCCACTGATGCTCACAGAGTAATGTGATGCTCTGTGAGCCAACCCGTTTTTCAGGCTTGCCTTAACCGGTCCGCTTTTATAACCAATTGCTCAGCTCCGGATACAAACAGCAATGGCCATGCCAGCTACTCCGCCTGGTAATGCACCGGGATAAAAATCCGGGACCGGACCGCAGCCCTTATTCCTGCTGCGCCAGCTTGTGCTCGATGAGCGCGTATATCTGTTGCATGTTTTTTGGATTGATCTTTTGCTTTGGCGGGCCCAGCTCGCTGTCCGGCAGATCCGAATGCCTGTGACCGCTCCAGGCGCTTAATTGAGCAGACTCAGCGGGGCTAAACACGATCGTGCGGCTATCAACGTTCATTACGACTGTATCCTGCGCATGACTGGCGTGGTAATCGCTGCCAATGGTGTTATAATCGACCTGTCCTTCGCAATGGCAGGTGCCATGAATTTCCCGGCCGCGGGGATCCTGAAAGTGGAAGGTATAGAATTTAGTACCGCGTACGGCCGCGATGGCGGTCGGCGATTTCAGTTTGATTTCGCGTCCCGGCGCCCCTGCGGCCTTGAGCCAAAGATTACCGGAATGCAGTTCAAAGCTTTGCAATTGTTGATTAAATTCATGGATACTAAAATCACTATTGGCCTGGACTTCAACAGCGGTGCCGTTTTGACCAAATTGCACCACCGCCGTGCTATTTGGGCCCGTGCGGATTCTATGCCTTTGCAAAACGACTGCCCCTGTTTGGGCAGGCGTTTTTTGATTAGGCAGAATCAATTCGGCCGAACCGATCAAGCGGTGGATCACACCGACCGGTTTGGCTTGCTCGACTTTTGGCGGTGCGTCGCAGGCGCTTAGTAAAAAGATGCTCAGAAACAGGGTCGGGATCCC
>JAGRNA010000217.1 GCA_020441005.1 Leptospiraceae bacterium | reverse complement strand
GCAGCTCCTTTTCGGTTTTTTGCTGAGCAACCGTCAGTTTCGCTACTCGTTGATCCGTTTTTTGTTGAGCAACCGCCAATGCCTCGACGCGTTGCTCGGTTCTTTTTTGGGCATCGGCTAGTTCATGCACAACCGCCTTTAGCTCGTTAAAATCCGAGGTCTTGACCAGCTCGTTGTAGCTGTCGCTGATCACTTCCGCCAGCAATTGCGCCTGCTGGGGCTGAAAAACCGTTTGCAGGCGCAGGTGAATCGATTCGGTCGATGCCATATGCTGATTCTAAACGAATCGAGCGCAGCTGTCAAGCCTTTTTTGCTACACATGCGTTTGGCCATGCATTTTGTTTTGGGCGCCCCGCCGCCTGCGCGGTGACGGGCTGCTGCGGGTGGTTATCGAGCTTGGTCGAGATACTCGCTCGCAGACTCGCCTGCAAACCCGCCATTTTGTGAAGCGCGGTTTTTACGGCGGCTCGCTCGTCCCGGGCGCAACACCACTCAGGCCACGAACACAGTCGGCATGTCCAGACGCCCGGGATTGCTGCGCATCCCTGGCGCTGTGCGCCTCAACGCGACGGCAGCCATCTGATCGGGACTCCGACGACTGCTGGTGGGATTCCGACGGCCTGGTTTTTACAGCGGTTGCTTACTTTGCAGTCCCGGCATATGGCTAAAATTCCAGGACGAATAGCGCCTGCGCACCTATTCGTTGGTGCGACGCAATACCAAGGGTCAGGATTTCCAGGATCGACTCAGGGTTCTTTTCGGTCATAATATGATACTGCCACTTTCACGCCGGTCGGCTCGTTGTTTTCGATCGACAGCTCGACCGTCTTAAAATTGTATGCCAACCGTTCCTTAATATTGCCAAGGGTCCGCGAATAATCAACCTCGCCGGGCATCCCATGGCCGCTATCCATGACCGTAATTCTTGCGCCGTCCTGGATGGCCCGGGCGTGGATCGACAATTGCTGCGGCTCATTGGCTAGTTTGCCGGATGCCGGATGCGCCTTTATAGCCATACCGTGCTTGAAAAAGTTTTCGGCGATCGGCTGGATCGTCACCGGCGGGATCAACACCGCGTCGAACGCGCCTTCCTTATGCGTTATAATCTCCACACGGTCGTGAAATCGCTCTTTCATAATAGCCAGATAGTTCTCCAAAAAGGTCCATTCCTCGTCGAAAGCGATCAAAGGGTTCAGTGCCAGATCGGTTAAGAAATGGTAGTTATGGGCCAGCTGCATGGTGACGCTTTTAGCCCGGCCAACGTCCCTGGTCAGCATCGAGTAGATTGTATTGAGCGTGTTGAATAAAAAATGCGGACTCATTCGGTTCTGCAGAGCGCTCAACCGGCTTTTAGCCAGCTCTTTGGAATACTGCTCGCTTTGTTCTTTGTAGTCCTGCACCCTTTTGGCCAGTACCAGGGACAGTAGTATATGCTCGGCAGCCGAACCGATTGCAATGCTGTATTCCGAGATAAAGGATACCGGAATTAACGCAAAATTGCGTAGAATAATAATGATCGTACCTATAAAGAATAATGTCCAGGCCAATAGATAATACCTGGCTAAAGTATTACCTTTAAAAAAGGAAACCAGGGCAATTATATAAAGAGCCATAAAAACAATGATCAATGAAAACCACGTCAGAAGCAATCCATTGGCGATAGAATTTGGGAATACTGATAGAAATACGAGAAATTGGATGACCTGGATCACTTTTAATAATATATCTGCCAGTGGCAAATCACCCTTTAAATTGAGCACATTGCGCGTAAAAGCGATTAAGAAAATCAATAGCCAGGGCACTGTATAGTTCAGTGATTTTTCATGAAATTCCAGGGATCTTGGCCACAAATATTCGAGACCCAGGCCATAATTGATTGTCATGGCCAGAATTAGAAAAAAAAGATAAATAATGTACAGCAGATAGCTACTGTCTTTCAGAAAGAAAAAAATAAACAAATTATATAAAAGCAGGCAAAGCAAGATCCCCACGTAAACTCCAAGAAACAGATTCTGCTCCGCAACATGTTTCAGGTAAGAATTCATCGAGATAACTTCCAGCGGCAAAGACATCGTGCCCTGCATTTCAAAGCGCATATAGTACACGCTGCATTGCTGCCGGCCTTCAATCTTATAGACAATATTGCGATCCTTGATCGCTCGATCCGGAATCGATACGCTATCACCGGATTTTGTGACGGTCCAATTGCCGCTGCGATCAACGCAATACAGGTCCGCTTTATCAATATGCAAGAAATCAAGCAAGAGCAGCCAGTCCTTATAAAGGTCATCGTTTTGGATCCGGAAGCGCAACCAGATCGCCGATTCGGTTACGCCGAAATTAGGCACGCCGGATTGTAGCGGCTTGAATTGCGCGGAGTATGGCGGTCCGGTGATTTCGCTAATGCTTAGCCTTTTATCTGCATCTTCCAGGTATTCCAGATACGGGCTGAGGTCGTACTGCTCGCCACCACTTTGCAGGTGCAATGCGGGTTGCGCGCCCAGTCCCGCCGGAATCAGGCCAAAAAGCAAGCCGCAAAATAATAGCGGGCATCCAATAAAATGCCCGGTTTTATCCCAAAGTCTTTGCCGAAGTGCAGACTGTAAGTTCCGCAGCAGGAACCGCGGGCCACGAGTGGGTTCCTTAAAGTGATACCATTTCATACGAATCATTACCAACTAATTTAAGGCTCTCTTTACTCTCCTTCTTGCGCCTTGCCAATGATCAGAAAGGCCATTTAGAGATCCTGAACGCAACTGTAATGTCTGCGTCATACAGCTTTCAGATCGTTGGTATGAAGCAGGGGAGATTTTCATAGATGCATTCATGTTAAACCGGGCGAACCTATTTAAGCAGCTTGTATAAAAACACAGTCAACCGTTGTAGCTTGCCGGAATGATTGCCGTTGTGATCGCCTGACTGATCGATTGTTTTGGCGAAGATCGATTTCAGATGAAATTTCATGGTGCCTTTTTTAATACCCAACAGATCGATGATTGCGTCGCGATCCAGACCCTCGTAAATCTGGCTGCAAATCAAGCTTTCTTGATAGGTTAAACCGTAATCAGCCTGCAGAAGACGAAATAGTCTTTTGGATTGGGACGGTTCAGGAACAGGAGCCTCCCCGCTGCTCTGCTGATTGAGCGTGCCTGATAGAAACAACAATGCCTTGTCCACTGCCTGGTGAAAACGTTCGATAGAAACCGGTTTTAACAGATAATCGACGGCCCCGATATCAAAGGCTTCCAGCGCATAGTCCTTCGACACGGTGACAAAAATAATATACGGCTTTTTGGGCGCCTCCTTGATTAACTCAATGCCGGTCAGCGACGGCAGATTGATGTCTAAAAAAGCCAGCTCAAATTCCTGATCCATAATCGCCTGCAAGGCCTCTTGGCCGTCTTTGGCTATGGCCGCTAAAGCCAGCTCCGGACGATTCTGGATATAGCTGACCATTAATTCGCGGGCCCAGGGCTCGTCCTCGGCCAGCAAAGTTGAAAATGTACCGGTGGCTGTGTTGTTAGCGCTCATGTGCCTGCCTTCCGCTTGCGCAAATCCTGGGTCGCAATAGCCGTTTTGATGCCGGCATTGCATACTCATTCCTATACCATGGTGCAGGAAAGGTCAACACACCCGGGGGTAGTTTCGTTCAATTTTCGCAAAAAAGCACTACACCTGGGTGTAGAAAACAGGCCGGGGATGCACAAGTCGTATAGGAGACTATGGAAGTTTTATTCATCACCACAAGTATCGCGCAATTTGTACAGAAAGGCTGTCAGGCGCTGGAATTTGCCGTGCCTGGAGGGCGCCTCGAATTTATCGATATCGATTGTTTTGGCATAGATGTTTTTCAGGTGAAACTTCAGGCTGTTGTCGGTCAGGTTTAAGGTCTCTTTAATGGAGTCGCGGCTGTGACCGGCCAGAATTTGGCCGCACAACCTGATTTCGGTCTTGGTCAGGTGCCACTGCAAATGCAGCAACTCGGTTAAAGTCAACTGATCGCGCTTTTGAATGGGCAGACTGATTTCAGATTTAGCCAGGAAGCGCACGGAAAGCACAAGCGAGCCGAGCATAAACAGATGCGTGACCAGAAAGGCGTGGTTATTAAACTGGGATGTCCATTTGAAGATGACGATGCCGCTTATATTGGCCAGAAACCAGAGCGAGCGCAACAGGCTTTCCGTGACCAGGGTTCGACGGGATGAGCGCAGCAACTTGCTAAAACTGGCCCAAAACAGATCTACGCTGGTCAAAAGGAACAAGATCACCTGTACAAACATGAAATAGAAAATAACCAGGGTGGTAAAAGAGACCCAAACAACCCGGGGGGGTTGCCAGAGCGCATAGCAGAACGCAACCAGGGTCCAGAACGGATGGCACAGGATGTAAAATACAAATCGCACCAGGCTCCAAAAACCGTTCCGGGGAACTAGAAAGCGACTGCCAAACACCTCCTTATGAAAAATCAGACCGGTCCAGAATAGAAATACATACAGGGCCAGGGCAGGCGCTTTGAACCAGAAGCGCTCGCTTTCCAAAAAAACATACTTAAAGGGCAATTCCGAAAGCAAGAACAGAAAAGCGGCCACGGCCGCAAATGTACTGGCCAGGCGGCGCAGGTTGAGCTCGACCGTCAACTCCGGTCCGCTCAGAGTTCCACCGGGCAAGGATTGCATCGAGCTTTTTTGCAGCCGACCGGCAAAGACCAGCAGAGTATAGCGCAGTAATTGCCACCAGTCCTGACGACTGCGCACTGTTTGCAGCAACGGGACAAAAAAGTAAAAAGCAGCGATTAAAATCAGTGTCAGAGCCGCTATGCGTGGCACATTGTTCACCATGCGCTGCATGCTATCAATCTGCTGCAGACTTTGGTAAGGACCGATCATCGGCTGCTGCAAGCGACAAAATCCGCCGTTTCCAGAATAATCATAGACATCAATTCGGATTGTGTTGGGCTCCTCCAAATGCAGCAGGCCGGGCGGCAGAAAGTACAAGCGCGGCACACGCACCGCAGAGCGAAAACCTTGATCAAGGCTGCCTTCGACGGGAAACTGGCCCGTCGCACCGATTAATTGGCCATTCAACCAGGTCCTGTCAGCGTCATCGATGCACTCGGTGAAGAACGCCAGTTGTTGCCCGGCGAGCAGCGGCGACAGACGAAAGGTAGCCTGGTAGCTTGCATAGCCGTCGTACTGGATACCCGGTCCGCCTTCCATTGGCGAGGCTTCCCAGCACACCGGCCCGCTCTTGTGCCAGCTATTGTGAATTTTTAGCTGCCATTGGTCAAGCACCAGGGTTGCCGGTGTTGGTTTTTGACAAGCGCCGATAAATCCAGCTATAGTCAGGAGTAGCAGCGTAATTTGCAAGCGCCTGGAGCCTTTGTTCGGCCGTGAACTGGTTGGGCGACGGCCGGCCGGCAACCGGCACCTGGTGCCGGCTGGCAGAATGGAGAGTATCAAGGAAAAGACCGGGCCCTGAAATTTCATTTGCAGGTATAGTTTTCTGATATTCTCAAAAAAAAGTCAATACACTTTGGTGTAGTTTTTCTATCTTTTGATTATTTTTTCAGCAAAGATTTATAATTTTTGTAAAACCCGGGGAGATATGTG
>JAGRNA010000216.1 GCA_020441005.1 Leptospiraceae bacterium | reverse complement strand
GCCAGTAGCTCAGTCGGTTAGAGCACTTCTCTGATAAGGAAGGGGTCGGAAGTTCGAGTCTTCCCTGGCCCACACCCTTCCCTCTCTTTTCAGTATCGATCAGGCCGCCAGCCCGCTGTGCCGCAGCAGGGCCTGAATATCCGGATCACGGCCGCGAAACATTCGAAACACTGCCATAGGATGTTGACTACCGCCCAAAGCGAGGATGCTGCGCCGAAAACGCAGGCCGACTTGCTCCAACTCTGTAGTATTCTCCAGCCCCGCCTCTTCAAAAGCGGCGAAGGCGTCCGCGCTCAATACCTCGGCCCATTTGTAACTGTAGTATCCAGCAGCGTAGCCGCCGGCAAAGATATGCTGAAAGGAACACAAAAAACGGTCCTCCGCCAGAGGCTCTAAAAAGGAGGTCAGACGGTCAACCTTTTCCTGCGCGGCAAAAAGAGCATCCACGCCGGAATCCGGGTCAAAATTGCTGTGCAGCTCCATGTCCAGCATGCCAAAGCGCAGCTGACGCAGCAGGGCTGTGGCGCTGCGGTAATTGCGGGCCGCCTTGATTTTATGAAACAATTCCAGCGGCAGTTCTGCTCCGCTCTCGTAGTGGCCGCTTAAGCCCAGCAGGGTTTTTTGATGGTAGCACCAGTTCTCCATGAATTGACTGGGCAGTTCGACCGCATCCCATTCCACACCATTGATGCCAGCAACATCAAACTCACCCACCTGACTGAGCATATGCTGCAGGCCATGACCAAACTCATGAAACAAGGTTTCGACCTCCTGAAAGGTCATCAAAGAGGGACGATCAGAATCTGGCGGTGTACCATTACAGACTAAATAGGCGACTGGCAGTTCCAGATCCGAGGCCGAGCGCTGCCACCGGTTGATACAAACATCCATCCAGGCACCGCCGCGTTTATTTTCGGGCCGGCTGAAAGGATCCAGAAAAAAGCTGGCTAACGGCTGACCCGAATTCCGATCTGCAATCAGGTAATAGCTCACATCCGGATGCCAGGTTCCTGGCTCTGTTTTTGCCCTCGTGATCTGGATTTGAAATAAATCGGCCGCTAGCTGAAACAAACCCGACAGTACGCGGTCCATCGGGAAATAAGGACGCAAATCTTCCTCGCTGTAATCGTAGAGTGACTCCCTCTGCCTTTCGGCCCAATAAGCGATATCCCAGTGAGCCAGCTGATCCGGAAAGCCCGCTTGCCTGGCAAAATCCTGCAGCGTTGTATGCTCCTGACGGGCAGCCGGTAGCGCCGCCTCCAGTAGATCATTATGCAGCCGTTCAACCGCAGCCGGACTGGCCGCCATTTTACTATCGATGCTGAGTTCTGCATAATTGTCGAAGCCGAGCAGATTTGCCATATCCCGGCGCAGCTGCAGAGTTTTGAGAATAATCGCACTGTTGTCATTTGGGCCGCTGCTGGCCCGGCTGACATAGGCCCGGTAGACTTGCTCGCGCAAATCCCGACGCTCGGCGTGTTGCATAAATGGCAAAAAAGACGGGATATCCAGACCGAGGCGCCAGGGTCCTTCTGCCGGATCGGCCGGCGACTGGACATCAGGATGCGCCTGCTGCCACTTTTGGGCCGCCTGTGACAACCAGGATTTGGGCAGTCCGGCCACGGCTTCTTTTTGGTGCAGATCGATACCAAAACCCATGGTCGCATCAAGAACATGATTGGCAAAGCTGGTGCCCAATTGGCTTAATTCCTGGGCTTTTTGATTGTATAGCTCCTGCTCAGCCGGTGGCAAGGCAATACCGGAATGACGCGCATCGCGCAGACGTAGTTCAATGGCCCGGCGCTGCGCCGCACTGAGCTGCAAAACTGAGGCCCGCGCGCCCAGAGATTCCACGGCAGCAAAGATCGTCTTGCTTTGGCTCATGCGCAGGCTGAACGCCACAATCGGCTCCTGCATCTTTTCGTACTCGGAGCGTAATTCCGGACTATTCTGCACGCCCATAAAATGAGAAACAGGGCCCCAGGTCCGCGACAACTCGTATTCAATGGCATTCAGGCCCTCAATCAGATTCCAGTCCGTCGGCGGATTGGACTCTAGCTGCTGCAAACGTTCCTCACACGAGGCAAGCGTTGCACTGACCGCATCAGCCACATGTTCGGGACGAATTGCATCAAAGCGCGGCAGCGAATCACGCTCCAGCAGCGGATTATTGGCGGAGGAACTGATACTCATTGCGGATAAAAAAAGGAATCTGGCCTGATTGGCAAGTCTGTGTGCGAATCTCAGGCAAGGTATTCAAAGCAGTAGATGGTGTGCCCTTCAAATGCCTGGGGGGCCTTAAAGAAATACTTGCGGCTGCGCTGATTGAGCTGTTCATACACCCCGGCCGTAATACAAACGCTGTCTGTTTGGCTGCCATACAGAGCCAGATGAGCAGCCAGATTCAGGCCTTCGCTATAAATGCGGCCCTTGTCCTCGCGGTAAATAGTCTTGCTGCCCGCAATCCCGATCCGGATCTGAACCGGATCACCACTGGAATCGTTGGTAAATGCAGCCAGACGGCTGGCAGAGCGCATTTCCAGGGCCGCAAGCAAGGCGCTCAGGGCTTCTTCTTCGCTAAAAGCAAAAAAGGCAGCATCTTCCTTGCGCGTCCAGACAGCGCCGTTATGCTGCGGAACGATGTCAATCAAGCGTTGTAAATGCCGCCGCACATATTCCACATAATGACGCTCATCCATGGAGCGGCTGGTTTCGGGCGGAATCAGCAATTGCAGATATAGATAATTGATATAATAGGACTGTCCATCGATAAAAACCTGATCTGCCGCTTCCTTGCGATGCTGTAAATTGCTGCGCTCCCGCTCCTGGCGTTCAATCTGCAGGAACTCGCGGGCCCTTTGATTCAATTTGATCCAGGCCTCCCGGTGCGGCAGACTCTGGCTAAATTCCTGAATCCGGGTCCATCGATCCGCCTCCAAAAGACAGCGGGTAATAATATTGGGCACCAGGCCTAGCTTGATATTATTCTTGGACACAAAGTCAAGCGCGCCGGCCCGCAAGGTTTCCACGATCAAGCGCTCTGTGTAGTCAGCAGAAATCACAATAACTGGAATCCGTCTGACCCGCAGCTGCTCGATGAATTCAAAAATATCCATGTCACCGACCGCAGTCTCGGTGATCGCTACATCGACCTCATGACTGGGCAGGTATTCCATGGCCTGGCGGGCAGTTTTGCGAAAGGTAATCTGCACATTTTGAAACTCGGACTCCATCAGGTTGGTGTAATATTCCTGCAGTCCCTGGTCGCTATCGATTACGAGTATATTCATTGCTTTTCCCGGGCGTCTTAGTTGGGTATATACTTATAAATTTTTAATACAGCGTTTGGCTCTACCAATTCAAAATGACGGCGCATTTCTTCGGGCATTAACTGATGGGTCGCTTCGGAGACCGCGAGGGAGTTTGGATCTGAGTGATATTTCTCTAATTCCTGGCTGTATTTCATTGCCGGACTGGTAACCTGGTTGACATCCTTCTTATAAATGGCTGTTCCATAATGCATGCCAATCCGCAACTTGATATCGTTCTCGGATCGCAGTTCATTTTGCATGATATTGAACAATGGCAGCTGATTCAAAAGCGACACCATGGAAAGAACAGACATCGGCACACAGGATTCGCCGTGAAAGACAGCCATACCGCCGTCTCCATACCAAAACCACAAGCGGCCGTCCCAATTCTCAACACATTGACGCACAAAACTTTTCAAACCGGTCAAAGTTTGCTCCACATCCTCTTTTACATTTGTGCGGATCAATTCAGAGCTGGCAATGATGTCAATGCTGATAAAGCTCATCGCATATTCCTGATTCTCCTGCAGATAGCCCCAGTCATGGCTCTGCTCCAGGCTTTGGTCCTTGATAAAATTGCCGTTCTCGGCGTCAAAATTCCAGCCGGCTTCCGCGAGAATACTCAGGAGGGCCTGGTGACCCTTGAGATGAATCACCCCTCCGGAAGCGCCCTGGCCATTACGGAAAAGCATAAAGGCGATGAAGCGGCGTAGCGCATCCGGAGATTCGAAATTTTGTAAAATGCACTCCGCAGCAACTTTACGGGGGATGACAATTTTTTCACCAAAACCGGAAAATTCGTACACATTGAAGCTGGAATCAACACTGCGGCCCAAATCATTCATTTGTTCGGTGTTCAGGCTGTTGATCAAAACCTGATTCAATGTCCGCTGCAGTTTTCTAAAGCTCTTCTTGTCCATCGGGTCACTCAGGCTGGTTGCAGAATTACGCACCGGGGCGATTGTATTGTCCAGCAAAAATGCGGTTTGGAAACTGAACTACAGCAATTTTACCAGAATACAGCAAGGCAAAAAAAAACCGGCCGCAGCCGGTTTGGTGTGGAGACTATCGGGATCGAACCGACGACCTTCTGAATGCAAATCAGATG
>JAGRNA010000215.1 GCA_020441005.1 Leptospiraceae bacterium | reverse complement strand
CGGCCGTGAAGATAAAGTCATACTTGATGCCCGTACGGGTGCCGAAATAATGCCGGGTCGTGCCGGACTCCAGGGTTTCCCGCAGACCGGTATTCCATTTCAAGAGCGCCCGCTGCCGTTCGTTTTCCGAGTCCATCAAGACCTCGATTTGGCGACCACTGAGATTGCTCTCATAGGCGCCGCTCAGAAAAACGTCTCGGCTGCCATCGGCCTTGCTTTCCTCAAAATCGGAAGGTAATTGCCTGGCATGCACAATGGCGCTGGCAAATTTTCCCAGCCGGTATTGCAGGTAGGGTATACGACCCATGACTTCTGGTTTCATTTCGTATGGATTGGCCAGATACATCACCGCAGCATTCAGGCGGGGAAAAATTTGCAGCCAGACCATAATGCCATCCGCCCCGCCAATATGAAAAAACTGCTGCACGCCGCTCGCATCCCGTTTGACCCGCCAGGCCACACCGCAATAATCAAAATTTGTGCCGGCCGGAAAATAGTACGGCGCCTGCATCATTTGATGGATGGCCTTACGGGATAGCAGGCGCTCTCCCCGATGATTGAGCCCCTTGCGCATCCAAAAGGAGGCAAACTTGATTAAATCCGGCAGGGTCAACCGCAAACCAAAAGCGCCACTGTAGCGTGCTCGTACATGCGCGCCCTGCATATCCAGCGGATCAAAAATATGACGCTGATAATAATCCTTGAGCGGCATCCCGCTAACAGCCTCGATGACCTTGCCCAGGATCATAAAGCCTTGATTCGAGTAACGGTAGTGCTGGCCCGGCGGATAGATCGGCCGCGGTATGCGAAAGTCCAGGGGGTTTTCTTCCTTGCTGAGATAATCATCCCGGTGGTAATAACGCAAGTCAGGCAAGCCACCCAGATGAGAAACCAGGTGGCGAATGCGAACTGCTTCCGTAGACAAGCCGACGCGTTGGAGCTTCAGGCCCGGGATAGCATCTTCCACGGCTTGATCCAGATCCAGTTTGCCGCTATCCACCAGCTGCATAATGGCCAAACCGGTGAAAATCTTGGTTATGGAAGCCATCCCATAGGCCTTGTCCGGTCCCGAATTTACATAATGAATATAAACCGGTTGGCTATTCACCACAACGGCAACGCCAATTCCCGGATAAAAATCTGTAAATGGCCCCTGATCCAGCCAGCGGGTTAACTCTTCCCGTTCCGTCACAACCTCTGGTTCCGTCAGCCACGTTTGGACGGGTTGTTCCGGAAAGCCTGGATCCAGGGTCTCGCTACGGACAAAGCGAGCCGGGCTGCACGCAAGCAGCAGCAAACCGCACATCAGACCTGAGGCTCTCCTGAAATCAATCCGCATAAACTATGAGGACACCGGTGGCAATATGCGACCAGTACTTTTTGCTAAACAAACGCTTTGACCACCCGACGAGCCTCATTGAAGCGGGCCGGCATAAATCGCCGCCAAAGGACCCCGCAAGGAAGCCGCGTTTGTCCGATGCGAAACGGAGGTCACATGCAGCGTTCCCGCACCAGCATCAACAGATCGTGCGCCTTCCAGCGTTCGATGCCAAATAGACTGGCCAAAGCATACTGACGCATCGCATCCGTGCTGTATTCCTGATGAATGCCCCACACAATCAAGGCCAGGCTGCCCGGCCAGGCCAGGCCGCTTTGCATCCAGGTTCTGATTTGTTCCTCGCTTGCGTCTTTGGCGTACCGGCGGTAAGACCGTATAATTAACTGCGTCCGAGCGCCCTTCAGATCGGCATAGGATAAAATAGCATTGTTGATCTGGTTTCGTAAATCCAGTGACAGATCTGGTCCAAAAAAATCTGCCATCATGGAACGCATGCGTTGCAAATCCGCGTTTGTATAGCTGGACCGGACTTTGCAAGCCAGTCGGGTGGCTGGTGCCGAGCGCTGTTTGGCTGGCTTTGGTTTGCGGGAGTCCGCTCGTTTGCGGGTCGCCACCGTCTTTTTTTGCGCTGGCTTCTGGTAAACCAGACTGGTATCGCTGTGCCGCATGCCGTCTTCCAAAGCCTGCTCCAGATTTTCTATCGATGTGTTTTGCATGCGAGCCATAGCGGTCAGAGCCAACTGTCTGGATTGTCCATCCGTACTACCGTGGTAGACCTTCTTCAGGGCTTCAAAAGCCCGGGCCTCATAAGGCTGATGGGTAAAGAAATCCAGACTGGTCTGCACAATTTCCGGCGGTTCGCTAGTATGATTTTGCAAAATGAGCAGCATATCCGGCTGCGCTCTTTTGCGCATCTGACTGGATTGGAATCCAGCGACCTTTTGCAGGGCGGCCAGGCGAATGGCCGGATTGGGGTCCCGACCAAGGGCCAGAATATATAGTCGGGCCGATTCTGTTTGCAGTGCATCCAAAGCGTCGATGGAAGCGTCGACGAGCTGATTATGGGCAATGTTGCGCTTGTATAATTCCATGGCCGGTTCGTAACGCACAGCTCCCAGGAAACGGACCAGGGGCTCACTGATCATTTCGGGATGGGCCTGCGCCTGTTTGAAAAGCAAAGGAGCTGCCGCCTTGTATTCATTTTTCAAAAACAAGTCGGGCAAGGCCTCCATCTCCATTAAATCCGGCCGACTAGCGCTCGCCTTTAGCAGGACTGCTGCCGCCCGCTCATTTTTCTTTTGTGCGAGCCACTCCAAACTGGCAGCATCAATCAATTCCGGTTTGCGCTCGAACTGTTGCAGCACAAGGTCCTCGGCGGCGCGATAATCAGTTTTCACAAACAGGTGCAAAATTTCTTTATTGAGAGCATCCGGTTCATTCTGCAGATGATCCAGAAATTGACGCGCAGCTACCGGACCGATTTTTTGGCCCAGGTAGTCCATCACCTGGCTGCTCTGCAGTCCGGGATCGGTCACGACCATTTCCAATAGTCGCCCGGGATTATCCTCCTCGGACCGCTTTTGGATCGCCGCGACAACCTGCTGTTGCAACTCCGGTGACTGCCGTACTTGCGGATTCTCTAGAATCTCAAAGAGCGCATCCTGACCCACGGATGAGTTTTCCGTTGCAACCGTTTCAATGGCCAGTTGACGGTCCGACTGAGAAACCTGATCGAACTGATTGGCGATACGCGCCACTCGCTCGCGAGATTGATTACCGCTCGCCCGTCCGGTTTCGAGCAACCACTCCCGGGAAGGAAAGCTAGCGCAGCCGGCAAACAGCAGTAGCACGATCCAGATCCAGTGGTGATGGCGAGCCTTCATTGTTTTCTATATCGGAGAATCATCACGCTGTGGTCTCTCTTTTTCGGATACGATACGCGAGTCATTCGTCACATCGCGTGCGTTGGCGGCCCCGCTATCAAACTGGTCAGGACTATAGTATTCTACTTCCGATTTTTTTTGACCCCAACGACCCATTAACAGGTCGCGGAACCAGTGATAGATCAGGATAAATAGCAAAACGAAGAGTATCAGCTTGATCATGATTACAAACAGGACCGCCCCGGCAGCAAACCGTCTGGCACCAGAAGCCAATTGCATGCAACCAGGTGCTCGTCCACGAAACCGAATGCAACCAGGGCCAATCCAGTATGAACCCTGGCCGCTTTTTAAACCAGTAGCAGGCCCGCGCCATACAGCGCCGACCTGCTCTTACGCCGCGTTTATTTACTCATGCGGCGGTTCAGGACCACGTCCACAGTGGTCGTTTTACCTTGCTCCACCGTGATATTGTTATTGTCCAGATTCTCCAGGATAGAAGGGCGAATCATATAACCACCACCGGGCGGCAGGTTCAAGAACCAGAACGAGCCGTCTGATTTGGTGATCGCAGTGTGCTTTTGATTGGTGGTACGCACAATCGGCATCCAGACCTTTTGGCCCGCCAACGGTGTTTCAAAGTTCTGCAGAAAGACCTTGCCCTCAATGCTGCCATATCCAGACAGGCTGGCGAGGACAAACAGTTTGTTTTTACTGTTGTCTTCTTCTACAGCCAGTCGGCGGATAATCCGCGGATACCCATCGGCAACGATCTCGATTTCATGCACGCCGGTGGGGATTCCGGTCACATCCAGCTTGGCTACTTTATTGAGATGCTTGATGCCGCGCCGTTTATCAACCCACCAGCCCAGCTTGATTTGCTCGCCGCTGTAGGCTCGTAACTGCGCTTCATTAACCCAGGTTACTTTCGTTGGATACTCATTACCAGAAGCCTTTACAATGACACTCCGGGTCTTGTTTTGCAAGGCCGTGTTTTCCTTGTTCTTCAAGCGTTCGAGCGGTGTACGGGTATCGATGAGCTTGGTGGGGTCCATACTTGTGGGCCCGGCCATGGTATCCATGAAGATGGTTGTCAGGATCATCACCTTGCCTGTCTCCTCATGCACTACCACTTCCGGCTCTTCAATGTCTTCGGTGGTATCCTCGGTGATGGAGTTATCATCATCCACCTCGGGACCGGGTTGTGGAGGGTTCGGATTCGGGTTTACTACATCCGGATTGGGATCCGGATTCGGCGGCGTGGGATCGGTTTTACCGGCAATGATGATACCGGCTGCATTGCCGCTGATTTGCGGATGCTGGTTGTGATTGTACTTTTTCGCTTCCTGGGTGACCCTTTTTTGTGACCACTCAAAGGCTTCATATATTGTTACCGAGCCGTCCTTGTTCAGATCGCTATTCGAGGGACTAAAGCCCTTGGTAAAGTAGTACGTGAACAAACCATGATTAATGTTGCCGCGCACCTCGATGGAAGTTTCATTAGCGGAGCTGGAAGCGACAATGGCCTTGTTTTCAAAATACTCGGCCGCCTTTTTGTTGCCGTTTTCGATCACTGTACCGCCATTATTCGCGCTGACAGGAATGACTCCCTCGCCTCGGGTCTTGCGACCCTTCCGGGCAATACCACCCGAATAGCAACAATCAAAAACCCAGGCCAGGCGCGGTGTTTTGATTCGCGAGACCCAGTCGTTCAGCGTATCGTCCGGCACATGCGGCCGATCGTACATCACAATGTAATTACGCATATTATCCGGCGCCGAGGTGTCCCTCTGGGTAGTGCCATGGCCCGAGAAATACAAAACAACAGTATCTTTGTCGCTCACTTTGTCAGCCAGCCGATCAATGGCCGCCTCCAGTTTGCTGGCTGTCACCATTTTTCCGAGTAAAATCTCGGCATCCTTGAAAGATCCCTGGCTCACGAGGGTGGACTTCATCAACTGGGCATCCTTTTCGCATAAATCCAGGGGAGGAATGCCCGCCGCGTTGCCTTTATAGTCACTGCCGACAATCAATCCATATCGGGCAGCAAACACTGGCGTGCTGATGAACAACAACATACTAAAAACAATGAGCCCTGACACACCCGGCCGATGTAAGCTCTTCTTGATAAAATGCGAACTACGCATAGTACTCCTCCATAGTCGTGCGGTCAACCCCGGCGTAACGGTTGCCTTCTAAACCAGGCCAGAGGAATGAATTTCCATTATGACCCAACATGTTTTTCGACGAGCTCCAGACTGCCCGGTTCACCGAAAAAATGCAAGCAGTTTTGGAGCAAAGTCGCCGGAAGACTGGTCCCCGGATCATGACCCGGCCCCAGAGTTGGCACCGGCCTTTTCCGACAGACTCCGGATGGTACCGAAATTCATGCCTGGCAGTGAATCTTTCAACAAACAGCGCATGCCGCTCCGGTTCGGCGCTGGAACGCAAACAGAACCGCGTATTAAACGAGAATTGGCGGCCCATGCCAAGGCCGACACCATTGGCTGTCATTTCAGGGATTGGGCAATAATTGCTGCAAGGATTCGAGGTTGCTCACGTGCAGGTCAAGGTCTTCCAGTAGGCCATCCTGGATCCTGTAGATCAGTCCATGCACTGCCAGCGACTGGCCGCGTTGCCAGGCCTGCTGAACAATGGTCGTCTGACAGGTATGCAGAACCTGCTCACGCACGTTCAGACGGCATAATAGATCTACTTTTTCCTGTTCGGTCTGTAAATCCCGAAAATCAGCGCTGTGCATTTGATAGATATCACGGATATGGTGCAGCCAGTTTTCAATCAAACCCAGGCTTGGGGCCTGCAAGGATGCCTTCACTCCCCCGCAATCATAGTGACCACAAACTATAATATGCTTCACCCGCAGCACTTCGACTGCAAATTGAATAACAGAGAGGCAATTCAGATCCGTATGGACAACTACATTGGCGATATTGCGATGCACAAAGATCTCGCCCGGCAACATATCTGCAATTTGAGTGGCCGGCACGCGGCTATCGGCGCAACCGATCCAAAGATACTCCGGCTGTTGTTGGTTAGCCAATCGTTCAAAAAAACCCGGATTTTCAGACTCCAGGCGACGGGCCCAGTCATGGTTTTGCTTGATTAGCTCTTTTAGATTACTCATTGTTTCTGTATGCGGCCAAAGATATGCATTCGGATCAGAGACAAAACTAATTTTTTATTTTTAAGCGTGTTAATCGTCAAATCGCTTCCGGCACCAGCCTGGAATCCGTAAATCGATTGCATTTATAAACGAAAGAGGCCGCATCGGAGCCGTTCAGATGGCATCCCGGGTGCCTGGCAAATAGCGCAGTATTTCTGCCGGCTACCGCGCGGCTGGCAGCGCATACGCATATGGTCCAGTTGTGCAACCGGGACGAGCATGCTGCCATCGATGGGAATCCAGATTGCCAGGCTTAGAGGCCGCGTATGTTTCTGACCCAGCGCAACTGAAAGCCAAAATCAGGGGCAGCCGCTGTATTAATGTCTTCACTGAAGGAGGCTTCCCAAAATGAGTTTTTATTCGCTCTACGAATGCCGATGCTCAGCAACCATCCGGGTCGATCCATCTCTGGAATGTGGACATGCCGAAAGACCGGCGAGCTATAGACCGTTTGCCAGAGGAAAGCCCATTGGGTGCCAAGCAAGAATTCGCTGGCGATGGCTGCCTGGACGGAATCGTGCACATCGAGGTTAAAATGCAGGCCATTCGTTGTATGGGTGCGCAAATTTTTGTGACTGCTGACACCAATGTTCAAATACAAGCGCCAGTACTCACCGGCATCATAGTTCATTAACAGAAAATTGGCCAAATCCGTTTGGCCGTTGCCGGTGGCCTGTTTCAGGGAGCCCGTGGGCGCTTCCCAAATAAAAAGCCACGCCAATGCAATCCGCCGGTATCGCCACAACAGCGTTTTGGAATGAATCTGCAGATCCCCCGGCGCATAACGACCGGCTACGCCTGACCAGACTGGCACATCAAACTGGTTGTATCGCATTCGAAAGCGGTTTTTTCTTTCATAACGGCGACCAGCGTCCGGCAGGCCCAGGCTTTCATGATAGAAATGGACACCCTCATCCAGCATTCCCGGACCGAAGCTATAAAAGGGCAGGAGCAGCCCAATCTCCAGGTAGTGACCAAGTTGCTGCGCAACCTCAACTGAGGTTTCAGTGAGTTCCATATCTAATTGAACAGAATCAGGACCAGCTTCTTCTTGCAGGAAGAAACTGGAATGGGAAGCCGCAAAGCCGAAGCAGCTTTGCGGCAAGGCACTGCGCGGCTGCAAACGCGCCAGACTCATAAAAAGAGGAAATTGATTCCTGACGGCCAGGGGACCATGAAAAGATTGGGCCGGCAAATCAGGTGCTAGCAATAACAAGGCCCCCAACAGCAATAGCATGTTCATCCAACCACTAGCGGACGGGATGCCGCCGTCTGCTCGCGGCATCAGCAATCTTGACCAATGAAGCCGCATCTTTGTTTCAAACTGTCCATTGCAGGTTCTATCGGCAATTCACACCTGTTTGCTGATTGCGAGCATCACCGGGCCCAAGCGGTTTTACACCGGCATGCCGGGTCACCTCCATGTCCCGTGCAGAGGGTCATGCAAGGGGCCTGCAGATTCTGCCGCCTGATAGCATTATGAAAAACCGGGCCCTCCAGCCGCGCCAAAGACACAGTCTCTTGTGTTGCTCGATACACTAAAGCGCAGCGCAGGACCGCATGCGCCAGGAGGAATAATCAGCGCCAGAATGCCGTCAGATGATCAGGCTGTAGCCTGAACCAAAGCCTTGAAGCCGGCCGGATCGTTCATGGCCATATCAGCCAGGGCCTTGCGGTCCAGTTCTACTCCGGCCTTCTGGATCTGGCCGATGAAACGCGAATAGGACAGCCCCTCCTCGCGAGCAGCCGCATTGATGCGCATAATCCACAACGCACGCATATGACGTTTGCGCTGACGACGGTCATTGTAGGCATGCTGGCCAGCCTTCATGACAGCCGTATTGGCTGTGCGATAGAGTCGATGCGATCCGCCCCGGAAGCCCTTGGCTGCCTTCAGGATTTTCTTGCGTCTTTGTAGATGGATTTTACCGCTCTTTGCTCTCATGGGATTCCAGGTCCAACTTAATTCTATTTCTTACACCGGGGCTGCAAACGGCATTATCTACCGATATGGCAGCAAGGCCCGAATTTCTTTTTGATCAGCCTCATGAATCATGCCGGCCATACGCAGCTTGCGTTTGCGATTCGAATTCTTTTTGGTTAAAATATGATTCTTGAAGGCCTTGCGGCGCTTGACTTTACCACTAGCTGTATAGGAAAAGCGCTTGGCAGCGGCACGATTGGTCTTGATCTTCGGCATTTTATTCTCCGGCTGACGTTTCCGAGTCCGACGAATTTGCCATGTTTCTGGAATCGGCATCGCTTTCAAGCGGTTTTTTGTCTTCACGACCTGCATCCGCCTTTTTAGGCGCAGCCTTCTTTTGGCGGGGCGACATGGTCATCACCAACTGACGACCCTCCATTTTAGGGGATTGATCCAGGGTACCGACTTCCTGCAAATCCTCGGCATACTGCTCCAACAGCTTCATTCCCAGCTCCGGGTGACTAATCTCGCGGCCGCGAAAGCGCAGGGAAACCTTGAGTTTATCGCCCTGCTCAAGGAATTTGTATCCATTCTTGCGTTTCAGTTCGTAGTCATTCGTTCCAATTTTGGGTCGCATTTTGACTTCTTTGGTTTGAATGATGTGCTGGTGCCTGGATTGTTCCTTCTTCTTTTTTTGCTGCTCGTATTTATACTTACCGTAATCAATAATCTTGCAAACAGGGGGATCCTGATCGGGAGAGATTTCTACCAAATCGAGGCCCATTGATTCAGCCCTGGCGAGGGCTTCGTCGCGCGTAAAAATAAACTGACCCTCTCCTTCAATGATGACTCTCAAAGAGGGAGCCTTGATTTTATCGTTAATGCGGGGTCCCGGTTTTTTACGGACCTGTGGTCGTTGTGTTTTTCGTTTAGCCATTCAGTTTGTGTTTCATTATCCTCACTTATTAAAACTGCAACTCATAAAAGCAAGCTTTTCAGAGTCAGCTATCCCGGTCCAGTCGAAAGCCGTTCATGGGCCACTTGCCTGTCAGCTCCCGGATAGCGCCCTGTACTCGACTCTGATTCTCGACATCATCAATATTTTCCAGCAAATCGGCAATCAAATTCCCGATTTGCTGGAATTCAGCCGTTCCCAGTCCGCGAGTAGTCAAGGCCGGGCTGCCCAGGCGAACACCGCTACTGATGGCCGGTGGATGTTCATCAAAAGGAATCGCATTTTTATTGGCCGTAATACCAACAGCATGCAAGGCGTCCGCTGCGACGGCGCCCGTCAGGCCTTTGCTGGCCACATTCAAAACAACCATGTGGTTGTCAGTTCCGCCGCTGATGACCGCAAAATCCCTTTCCATCAAGGTCTGCGCCAATATTTGAGCATTGGCTTTGACCTGCTGGATGTAATCCCTGAATTCCGGTTGCAAGGCCTCGCCGAATGCAACCGCCTTGGCAGCAATGACATGCATCAACGGCCCGCCTTGCACGCCGGGGAATACCCTGGAGTTAATCAGTTTATTGTTTTCGGCTGTATTGGTCAGGATCAGGCCGCCGCGCGGTCCGCGCAGGGTTTTATGCGTCGTGGTGGTGGTAAAATCAGCAATCCCGATCGGACTTGGATGTTCACCCGTTGCCACCAGGCCGGCGATATGGGCAATATCCGCCATCAGTACAGCGCCAACCTCATCGGCAATCTCTCGAAAGGCATTAAAATCCAGAGTCCGCGGATAGGCCGAAAAGCCGGCAATCATCAATTTCGGTTTGTGCTCACGCGCCTGACGAGCGACATCATCAAAGTCAATCGTATGTGTGTCGCGCCGGACTCCATAAGAGACAGCATTGAAATAGCGCCCGGAAAAATTGACTTTGGATCCGTGACTCAGGTGACCGCCGTGATTCAGATCCATACCCAGAAAAGTGTCACCCGGTTTCAGGCAGGCCAAAAAGACGGCCATATTGGCTTGCGCTCCGGAATGCGGCTGCACATTGGCATACTCGGCCCCGAACAATTGCTTGATCCGCTCGATGGCCAGGCTTTCAATTTCATCCGCATGCTCACAACCATTATAGTAGCGCTTACCAGGATAACCTTCCGCATATTTGTTGGTCAGACTGGAGCTATATGCCTCGAGCACGCTTTGACTGACAAAGTTCTCCGATGCGATCATTTCCAGATTATCTTGCTGACGCCGATCCTCCGATTCCAAAATGCGCAGTACAGCAGCATCCGTTTGGCTCAGGTATTGTTTTAGCATGTGCTGGCTCCATCCATGTCAGTAGTTTTATTTTTGATTCTATTCATTACCATTTTTCTGCCCGCTGGACGCACTTAGCCCGGGAGCGCTCCCTGCACTGTGGTCAAAGCCGGCACAAGCGCGTTACGGCTGCTCCTTTTAGCTTGCTTGATCCAGTCCGCGCGACCGTAAACCGTGCGAGTCAATTTGCGCGCATAGCTGTAAATTCTTTTGGTCTCTGATTCCGGCAATCGCTCGGCACCCGGCGTGCCCGCCAACAGACAGAAGTGCTTTTTGAGGCATTCAAAAAAATGCGCGACTTCAAAATGGGCCGGCAGTGCTGTCAGAAACTGTCGATGGTCTCGTCTGGCGCGATACTCCGGCTCTTTGGGCGGATGCTGCAACCATTGGGATACCTTGTCAATGATCCCGGCATGCGTAATCAAGGTACCATGCAAGACCAAAACGCCGTGTTTGCGAAACTGCGAATTACCCGATACTTTCAACTGCTGACCGGCATCCGTGCCTGAAACCAGATCGGACTGCCCGCAACGCTCACAGGATATATTTTGACATCGTAAAGCATTGCAAATTAATTCCAGCAGCATCGCATAAGACCGGTCCACACTAAACAGCTCCGGCCAGGCGTGTAAGGACAAAAACAGACTGTAATTAATATTGCCCGGACCGTGCAAAACCGTGCCACCGCCCGATTGACGTCGAGCCAGGGCCGGTCGTGCCGTACTGGCCAGACGGGGACCTTTTGTTGGGCCTGGAATCAGGTAGTCGGAGGTAGCTACATTCACTTCGGCTTGACAACTGCGACCCAGTACAATTGTCCATGGGTTGCTCCACAATCGAATGCCACCCTGGTAGCCCGTAGACCCCTGAGATTGCAGCCAAAAGCAGATCGCTTCATCCATGGCCAGCGCAAACCAGGGATTGCGCGGCTTTACATCCGCAATTTCAAAAATCATGACCGCAGCCTCTTTTTGACTGTCAGAATGGTCCCGACTGCGGCGCTTTGGTCGTAATAATGATAGTCAGAAAGTTCACTGATCAAATATACGCCCAGCCCGCTTTCCCGATAATCTGATAAATCCCGTATATGCAGTTTGGAGACCGGATTTTGCTTGCCAAAATCCTGAAAACGCAACTCGATAAAATGACCCTGCATCATTGCTTCTATAAAAATGAACTGACCGCTGCGCTTTTCGTAGGCATGTAGAATAATATTTGAAAGGGCTTCGCCAGTGACGATCTTCAAATCCTGGGCGTCCTGCCGACTAAAACCATAGAGCAGAGCCAGTTGATAGATTGACTGGCGGGCCCAATTGGCATACCGCGCGTCTGCCGGAATTTGCAGCCGTAAACGGTCATTCATGGCACTCCCGCACCCTGCTGACGCACAAAAAAGCTGTTTGGTATGCGGGGATTCAACCTGCTGTCACTTTTGGGAAATACGCCAGGGTGTCAAATCAGCTTTTGCTCTAATTTGTATCCGGGTGGTATGCTTTCATTGCCCGACGGTGTTCGTCTGACCTTGCGATCGGGATGCCGATTTGGGGCGATCCACCAGGCGCCACAGCAGAACGGCCAGGCTCCCCAGAATGCAATGGGTCATCGCCGAGATCGCACTGGGCAGCGCCACCATCGGGTGAGCCGGAAAATTGGAGTCTGCCAGTTTTGCACCCAGGCCAGAGTTTTGCATTCCGACCTCAATAGAGATGGTCCGGGCCGTATTACGATCGCCAAACACTCGGCCAGCAAGCCAACCAAGCCCAAAACCGGCCGCATGCAAGCCCGCCACTGCCAAAACCAGCTGCCAGCCGTTAGCCAGCATTGCTTCCCGGCGCGCTCCCAGGATCGAACCTACAATCAAAGCGATGGCAATCACCGCTATAGGTGCGGCCGCTATTCGAATTGTGGCCATTCGCTGTCTTAGAAAGCGGTTTAGAATAATTCCGGCACTGACCGGTAGAATTACAACCAGCAAGGTATCCAGGAGCAGCCCGGCGGTTGGAATATCCAGGCGGTTGCCGGCCAGCCAGGTAGTGAGCAATGGCGTCATCAGTATGGCCAGCAGGGTTGACAGAGCAGTCATGCTAACCGATAGCTCCAGGTTGGCCCGGGCCAGAAATGTAATCACATTCGATGCGGTTCCGCCTGGACAAGCTGCAACCAATATCAAACCGGTTGCGAGTTCATTATCCAGCTGAAATAACCACGCCATGGTAAACCCGAGTGCAGGCATCAGGGTATATTGTAACAGAACGCCGGCAAGCACGGGCAGTGGTTTACGCAGTATTCTTTGAAAATCGGCCGGGCTCAGATTCAAGCCCATACCAAGCATAATCAAGCCCAGCAGAATGGAGATCAGACTGCCATTCACCCAGCCCAGGGCAGCCGGCCAAAACCAGCCGATCACTCCGGCCAGGATCACCCATAAAGCAAACAGATTTGTGAAACTTTGAGCCAGCCGTTGCATACGAAACTGGAAGCCCCGCATTGCAAAGGCTTCGGACGATGAGCAAAGCATATGCCGTAGATTGCGGCAAGCCTTTTCCAATGTAATTACCCTGAAAAATCAAGATCCGGTCCTTTTTCCCGCCTGACCCGGCAAAAGTTCCGGAAAATGAGTGGCCGGATCCGCGACCTGCTTAACTCAATGTTCTATGCGAATTCTGCGCTTTGTTGTCCTGCTTGCCTTGCCGGTTGTCGGCAGCAGCCCGGCCTTACTGGCCCAGGCAGTCGCAGCAAACAAGACAGCTCACCCTGCTTTATACGCCCCCCGAAACAAAATACCGGTCATCAGCACCTCTGAAATTCAGGCCGACCCGGCCCGATACCGCCAACTGGGCACCAAAATGCAAATCCTGAAAGACCCGTCGGGAACACTCAGCTGGCCCGCTATTCAGACAATGCCACAGATAGATACTACAGAGACTGATACCCTGAATGTGGGCCCGGGCCTTGTTCCTCTGCAATGGCAGCCAACCCGCACAGCGGTGCCGAATTTCACCTTTGACCCGGCCGTTTACTGGATCCGCTTTCAGGTGGTCAATGATTCCGCCAATATTCACAAGCTATTACTGGAAGTCGCCCATCCATTGCATGACTATATCGACGTGTATATGCCCGGGCAATCAAAGCTCACAATCTACCAGACCGGTGACCGACGAGCAGTCTCTACGCGGGCCCTCTTTCATCCCCATTTCCTTTTTCCGGTTTCGCTGGCTCCGGGGGCCAGTCAGACAGTGTATCTGCGTTTTGCTTCGGCCGACGGTCTATTGGAACCAATGGATATCTTGCTATGGCAGGATGATAGTTTTGAGCACGCTGATTTCTTCCGCACTCTGGTTTGGTGGCTGACTGCGGTTAGCATGGCCAGCCTGGCCATTTATCATCTCTTTGTATTTCTAGTGCTCCGCGATCGGAGCTACCTGTACGCCTCGCTTTACATGCTGTCAGGAGCCCTGTTTTCCATGGTCTATACCGGCCTGGCACCGCTGGTATTCTGGCCGGACAGCCCCTGGTGGACCAACCAGGTCCACGTCGTTCTGATCGGCGGCAAGGTCATATCGCTCGGACTGTTTGCCCGCAACTATCTGGGCCTTTCCGTCATTGGGAAACGCTGGGACACAGCCTTTCTGACCCTCGTAGCGCTCGGTACCCTGCTGATCATCTTTGGCCTGGTACTGCCCTTCTCACAGGCCATCCGCGTAGCAATATTGATAAGTTTCAGTAATTACTTTTTTTTAATGATTGCCGGTGGATTTTTCAGCCTGCGGGGCAACCGGCCCGCGCGTTATTTTATGGCAGCGCTGGGTTCCTACTTTGCCGGCAGCCTGCTTTTAATCCTGAAAAGCGCCGAACTGCTGCCCTCCGTTTTTTTGACTGAAAATGCCAGCAGAATGGGCGGGATGATGGCAGTATTACTGCTTTCCTTCGGATTGGCGGACCGTATCCAGTTGATCCGGCGCGAAAGAGAAGAGGCGCGGACGAAAGCCCTCGAGTCCGAACGCAAAGCCAATAACGTCCTCCAGCAAAGCAATGCGGATTTACGACGGCTGGATCAACTCAAGGACGAATTTCTGGCCAATACCAGTCATGAATTGCGCACCCCGCTTAACGGCATTATTGGTATCAGTGAGTCATTACTGGCCGGTGCAACCGGACCGCTCAGTGTGGGGGCGCAGGAAAACCTGCGTCTGGTGGCGGCCAGCGGCCGGAGGCTGGCCCATCTGGTCAATGACGTGCTGGACTTGTCGCGATTGCAGCATAATGATATGGTCCTCCAGCAAAGGCCGGTAGACCTGAATGTAATCATTTCCCAGGTGTTGACTTTCTCGCGCCCGCTGGTTGCTGAAAAGCAGCTGGAACTGATCTTTGAGCGAGAAGACCTGCCGCCGGTTTACGTCGATGAAAACAGAATTGAGCAGGTGCTATACAATTTAATCGATAATGCTATCAAATTTACAAAGCAAGGAGTGGTCATAATCAGCGCGACAGTAGCAGCAACCGATAGAGATGACTTTCAGGCCGCGACCTTTTCAAAAAGCTTCAACAGCTGCATCCAGATTACTGTAGCCGACACGGGGATTGGAATTCCGACCGATAAACAGGAGCAAATTTTTGAATCCTTTTCTCAGGCCGATGGTTCCATTGGACGCGAGTATGGCGGTACCGGACTGGGACTCAGTATATCACGCCAGCTGGTCCGCTTGCACGGCGGCGAATTATGGGTCGATTCTACTCCCGGTGAGGGCGCCCATTTCCATTTCACCGTCCCGATCGCTGAAACGGCAGCGTTTGCATCGGATCGCAGCCCACAACCCGGAACAGAGGCGGCAGCCAAAACCCTGGAACAGCCTGGCATCCAGAGCAGCGAAATTACTGCGGAAACAAGCCCACCGAACGATAAGAGCGCCGCTGAACAGATTGAGGCTGCCGATGTCGAGTTGCCAACCCCGGTCAAAACCCTGATTGTGGATGATGATCCGGTAAATTTGCGAGTACTGCACAATAACCTGCGGCTGCAGGGACACACAATCGTCGAAGCCCGCAATGGCAAAGAAGCCCTGGACTTGATGGACAAGCAAGGTCCCTTCGACATGATCCTGCTTGATGTGATGATGCCCGGACTATCGGGCTATGAGGTCTGCCGTATTGCGCGGGAACAATATTCGGAAAGCGAGTTGCCAATCATTATGCTGACCGCCCGCAATCAGGTCGCTGATGTTCGCACCGGTCTGGATAGCGGTGCCAATGATTATCTGATCAAACCTTTTCATATCGATGAACTCAATGCCCGGGTAAGGACAATGCTGCGTCTAAAAGAAGCCGCCCGTAACCAGTCCCACCTGGCTGTTTTGCACACAGAGCTGGAACTAGCCCACAAAATGCAGCGGTCTTTGCTGCCGACCAAAACGCCACGGGTGAACGGCCTCAAGACCGCGGTACGGTATCGATCCATGCTGAAGGTGGGCGGAGATTACTACGATCTGGTGCAGGATCATGCCGGACTCGGCGTGCTGATGGCCGACGTATCCGGTCACGGGATTGCCGCTGCTTTAATTGTTTCCATCGTCAAGATAGCTTTCTGGTTCGAGCGCAGTCACCTGATGCAGCCGGAACTGCTCTTTGATGGCATGAACAAGGCCCTGCAGGGCAATATTGGCGATCAGTTTGTAACCGCCTGTTTTGTGTACATTGATCCCGAAAAGCGGATATTGCGCACTGCAAATGCCGGTCATCCGCCGATCCTTGTGCTGCGCTCCAAAGATCAGGAGACATCCCTTATTGAGCTGCGACCTTTTGGCCGCTTACTGGGACCATTTCCAGACGGAAAATATGCAGGTCAGGAACTGGCGCTGCAGAGCGGGGATCGGGTCTTGCTGTACACCGACGGTGCCTTCGAGATTGCCAATGCTGCCGGTGAACAGTTCGGCCTCGATCGGCTGCGCAGTTTTTTACTGGATACAGTCAGTCTGAATGCGGACGATTTTGCTGATCAGTTACTGGCTGCGATTATTGCATGGGGCGGCAGTGAAAGCCGGATAGATGATGATATTGCCCTGCTGGTTATCGATGTTCTACCGTAGGGTATTCAGCCCTGCAAGCGGGCGCAAGAGCGTACCGGTCAGTCAGATCCGATGGGCGGCCAGCACTAACAGCTACGGCAATCACTGTTTTCAGCCGGCAGTTCTGCATGACTTGATTGTATCTGGCAGCAATCGACAAAACGACGGCGCAGTTTGGCCCGCAAGCGCCGGATGCGTGCTTTTACTGCTGAATAACTCTGGCCGTTTTGATGGGCCAGTGCTTTCAGACTCATACCGGCCCAATGCTGTTGCAAAATCTGACGCTCAGCCTCATCTACGTCCGAGAGGAAAGTCGTCAGGCACTGTTCAAAAAACCGGCTGCGATCTGAATCCGGTTTCTGATCCAGGTATATCAGTTCATCGGGCAACTCGACGGTCTGTTGATGGCTGCGGTAGTAATCGATGATCTGGTTACGGGTAATCCGATACAGCCAGGCGCCCGGTTTCTGGATCTGCTCCAGTTGATCGGCGCGGCGGTGAATCTTTTCAAATACGGATTGTAAAATATCCTCGGCGTCCTGCGGATTGCTGACCCGCTTGCCAATGAAGCGGGTCAGATTCTGTTGAAACTCCTGCCACAATGCGGTGGTCTGCATATCAAGCCTTGCGCGCCTCAATGACGGCGGCCACAATATAATCAGCCACATTGCTGCCGGGCACCCAATTTTGGAGGAATTCGCGGCTCTCGTTTTTGGGTCGGATCTGAATATCCAAAAAACCGGCCGACTGCATTGCCTGCTCCAATTCAGCGACGGCACTCGCTCCGGCCACACAGCCGGAAATCAGGTTTAAATCATTTTTGATCTCATCGGGCAAAACGGCGGTGGCGACAATATCGCTAATCGCCAGGCGACCACCGCTCTTGAGCACTCGATAGCTTTCCTGAAACACCCGCTCTTTATCCAATGCCAGGTTAATCACGCAATTGGAAATGATCACGTCAATGCTGCCATCGGCCACCGGCAAATTTTCAATTTCACCCAGTCGAAAATCAGTATTGTCAAAATCACCGCTGGCTGCATGCAAACGTGACTTGCTGATCATTTCGGGAGTCATATCAACCCCGATCACCCGGCCGTTTAATCCAACTGCTTTGGCGGCCAGGAAAGCATCGAAGCCGGCACCGCTGCCAAGATCCAGCACATGTTCTCCGGTTTGCAAATCAGCAATAGCCTGCGGATTACCGCAGCCCAGTCCCAGATTGGCTCCCTGCGGCACGGCCCCCAGTTCATCTGCACTGTAACCGAGAGCTGTAGATATCTGGCTGCTGTCGTGGGCCGGTATGCCTGGAGTACAGCACCCGCCACCTGATCCACAACCCGAGCTGTGCTCCGCGACCTTGCCGTAATTCTCTCGAATATGCCCACGTACTGATTCATTATGTTCAATTCCTTGATTCATTGATTTTTCCTTCCTGCACCGGATGACGATGAATGCAAAAAAGGATGCGCATTTTTTGGCGCAAGGCCGGTTTTTTCTGTAACTCTGTCGCTGAAAGATGATCCCATGGTATTCAATATGAAAGCACACAAACCACTATTTCTACAAGGGATCCCGACCCTGTTTCTGAGCATCTTTTTACTAAGCGCCTGCGACGCACCGCCAAAAGTCGAGCAAGCCAAACCGGTCGGTGTGATCCACCGCTTGATTGGTTCGGCCGAATTGATTCTGGATGGCCAGGAGACGCCTGCCAGACAAGGTGCAATCGTTTTGCATAGGCATAGAATCCGCACGGGCCCAAATAGCACGGCGGTGGTGCAATTTGGTCAAAACGGCACCGCTGTTGAAGTCCAGGCCAATAGTGATTTTAGTATCCATGAATTTAATCAACAATTGCAAAGCTTTG
>JAGRNA010000214.1 GCA_020441005.1 Leptospiraceae bacterium | reverse complement strand
GGTCCGTCCAGTCCATCATCGGCGCCACGCTGATGCGAAATCGATCCCGGATCAAGGACATCGCTCAACGACTCATGAGTTCGGTTTGCAAAGTATAGCGTTGCTTGCCGCGCACATAATGCAGATTGTACATCCGCGCCGAGGATGCGTTACTCAAGAATTCCGTTACATCGTCAATGGAATGAATCGGCGTATCGCCAATTTTGACAATCACATCACCGGCCCGCAAACCGGCCGCGTAGACCGGCGCGTTTTTTTGCACGTCGCCAACCAGAAGGCCCTCGTGATTGCCCTCATAGGAGCCGGGCACAATGCCCAGTCGCAGCTGAAAATCAAAATCGGAGCGCAGCGACGATTCAAGAGCTTGGGTAAATTGCAAGGGACGATCCAGCCGCGCCCAGTCCCGAATCACACCCCGCAGCATTTGACCCAACTGGACGAGTCCCCGGGTGTTGATCTGCTGCGGTAGATCGCGCTCGGTATGATACTCCTGGTGGCTGCCGGTAAAAAAGAAGCCGATACTGATATGGCGGGCATAAAAAGCGCTGTGATCGCTGGGACCGTTGCCGCCCCGAACGAGTCGCATACGCATGCCATTTTGGCCAATGACCTCTCTGGCGCAGCCATTCGGTGTGTCTTGCTGTTCACGATTGCTAACCTGCAAGCTTCCGCCCCCCAGCCAGGTCGCAAAATTCCGCGCCAGCAGCGCTCCCCAGCGCGGATCCGCCGTCTGGCAGCCTTGCACACTGATCCCGCGCGACTTGCGCAGGCGCCCAACCATGTCCAGGTTGATCATGGCTTCCGTGTTGCTTAAAAACCAGTCCGAGTGCACGTAATGGCGCGAACCAAAAAGGCCCCGCTCCTCTGCATCAAAATGAATAAACAGGATATTTGCATTGGGCGGTATTTGATTGGCTTCGACCACCAGGGCCTGAGCCAGTTCTAGAACCAATGCTGTTCCAGAGGCATTGTCATCCGCGCCGCGATGCAGCAGTCCGGGGGTGCCGCGGCTGGAAAACCAGCCGTAACCCAGGTGATCCAAATGGGCCCCGATCACTAAAACGCGTTGCCCTGGCTGCCATGGTCGCAGCCAGGCGGCCGTGTTGTAAGCCAGATGATTTTGAGCCTCAAAATCGGTTTGCAGGCGGATGAACCCCAACTGCTGACCAGGCTTGATCAGCGCCTGCTCCCGAGAAGCAGCCGCATACCAGGCGTGCAATCCCGGCCACAAACGTGCCAGAGTTGCGTACTCGGCAAAGGCCGCCGCCGGTCCAGCGCGACGCTCCGCGACAAAGGCCTGCACACCCGGCAGGGGAAAGCCGGGTCGCCCCGCAAAGATGACTCCCAGGGCCTTGCGATGGGCCAAAGTCTGCCATTTAGCCTGAAAGCTGATTTGCGCGCGGAATGCCGGATCATCCTTGCCGCCCGGGCCATGACGCATGCACAGCACGATTTTGTCCTTTACATCCAAACCGGCAAAATCATCCCATTTTTGATCCGGCGCGTGTATACAATAGCCGCCCATTACCAATGGGCCGCTGACACTATGGGGCCTGGACAACGGAAATGGAACTACAGGCATATTCACCTTTTGACCCTGCACCGTTTGTATCGAGATCCGGTTGCGCTCCGAGCTTTGCACTCCGGCTTTAAACTGAAAGGGCTGAATATAATCTCGCAGCGGACTCAAGGCAAGCGTCGGGTCATCCTGGGGCCGCACATAACTGCCTTTCAGCGCTTGCCCCCATGGGTTTTGCGGCTCGCTAGCGGAGGTGGAATCTGTCCTGTTTTTGCCCGGATCATTGACCGATCGATGGGCCGGATCGGCTTGTTTTTGTTTGTAGGCGGGACGAAAGGCTGGCGTAAGGCCTGCCAGGCGATAGCGATTGGCAATATAAAAGGCAGCGCGCCTCGAATTACGGCTGCCGGATTCGCGGCCCTGGAAATCAATCGCTGCCAAATCGTGAATATAGGTATGCAGATCCTGTTCCCGCAACGCGGCGCTCTCGCGTTTACAACCCAGGCTGGCCAGCAGGATCAGGAGCACAATCCAGGAACGGCGCAGGGCAGTCCGCTGACCGGGGGCTGGATGGTCGTTCAGGACCTGACGTTCCACTGTGTTTGCTAGCATTGTCGGGAATCAGCCCGCATTGCTTTGCGGCTCCTGTTTTAGAAAAAAAGACCAAATTGTCAAAAAGGCCAGCACAATCGCAATGACCAGATATGCGGTCTGGATGCCGGCGTACCAGTACAGGGCAGCGCCTAGAATCGGACCCAGAGCCCGGCCGAGCGATCCAAAACTGCGCAGCGTACTCAAGGCCAGCCCCTGCCGATCTGGCGGCGTATGCAAACTGAGCAGACCGGAAATGCCCGGCTGAAATAGCGCGGCCCCTAAAATGACCGGCAATAATGCCAGGAGGGAGAGCCAGACATACGGGGCTGTCCAGGCAAACAGGGCCAGCGGCAGCGGCATCAGGACCAGACCGGTTATCAGAATTTTTTTACTGTGCATTCGTTTTGCCAGTACCCGCACCAATCCGCCCTGGCCTAGCACAAGCACGATCCCGATATAAAAAAAGACCAGGCCGATCTGGGCCGGTTGCAGGCCAAAGTCCAGCTTATAAAAAAAACTGAAGCCAAATTCGAAGGCCGAAAAGCAAATCAAATACAGTAAATTCAGATTCAAGATCAAAAAATAAACTGGCTGCCTGAAATTGCGACGGGCCACGGTAACCGGATTTTCAATCCAGGGATGCTCGCGCCGATGTTCAACGGACAATGTTTCGGACAGATAGGCTGCATTCAAGGCGGCGCTCAACAAGGCGATCAGAAAGGCCCCCCCGGCCGCGATACTAAAGGTATGTAATCCCGGCAGACTGCCCACAAGGCCGTCGACTGGAACCAGGGCTAACAAGCCGCCAATCATGGGACCCAGCAACATACCCAAACCGAAGGCCGCGCCGACCAGGCCCATAGACTGGGTGCGTTTTTCTGGCGGTGTGCTGTCTGCAATGGCCGCAGAGGCGACCCCCATATTGCCGGCCATCAATCCCCCCAAAACACGGGAAACGGCAAAAAGGGTGAAGCTTTGGGCAAAAATCCACAAAACATAGGATAAAGCCAGCCCCAGACTACTCAGTAACAAGACTGGTCGCCGGCCGATGCGGTCCGACAGGCGGCC
>JAGRNA010000213.1 GCA_020441005.1 Leptospiraceae bacterium | reverse complement strand
TAGATCATCAACGCCAGCGCTTTTTGCTGTATCTGGGCCGGATTGATGCCGGCAAGGGTTGCTCGGATTTGATCCAGGCAGTCCTGGATTATAATCGCCGTCATAAACAGCCGCTGGAGCTGCGCCTGGCAGGCAGTCTGCAGTTAAAATTGCCGCGTGACCCGGCAATTCAGTATCTGGGCTATGTGAGTGAAACCCAAAAGCAGGCACTGCTGCGGACTGCCCGGGCGTTGGTCATGCCGTCCCTGTATGAGAGTCTTAGCCTGGTAACTCTGGAGGCAATGGCCAGTCTGTGTCCCGTGCTGGTGAATGGTCGTAATCCGGTTCTAATGGAACATTTGCAGAACTCGGGCTGCGGTGCGGCCTGGCACACAGATGAGGAATTGATGCAAGCCTTTGCGTATTTACAAAAAATGGATGACTCTGTTTGCGACACAGGCAGGCCGGGTTCAGATTCGCAGCTTCAATACCCTGTCGCGGGTTTGGATCGGTCTTTGCAACAGAGCTTCTCGCCCGCCAGCCTGCAGGCTGGCTATAAATACGTAGCGCATAACTTCAGCCTGGAAGTGGTGCAGCGCAAGTTGATCGGTTTGATGGAAAGCTGAATAATACCGTGCTAATGTCCGCCAGCCTGCAAAGCCAGCATTCCACAAGCTGCATTCACATTGCGCCCGGGGGAACCGCGGTTAAACACCGTCAAGCCGGCATCCAGCAAGGCTTGATAGAACTCGTCTGCTTCCTGCATACTCGGGCGCCGCATGCCGCCCAGGGTTGTATTCAGCGGAATTAAATTAATTTTGCAACGGACACTGCGGGCCAGCTTGATCAGTTTCTGGACAGCATCCCGGTCCATATTTTGATCCGGAATCATCACATATTCAAAAGTAATTTTGCGGTCGCGCTCGCGTGTATACTGGCGCAAGGTCTTTAATAATTTATCCAGCGGGTGCTTTTTGGTGACATCCATAATGGCCAGGCGTCCGGCAGGATCGGGATGATTTAAAGAAATTGCGAGATTAAAAGGTTCCTTGTCGTGAATATATTTTTCGATCGATGGAATTACACCAGCCGTTGAAATTGTTATATGACTGGCTCCCAGGTGCATTCCTTCGGGATGATGCAGAATACGAGCAGCCTTGATCACATTCTGGTAGTTATGAAATGGCTCCCCCATACCCATAAAAACAATATTCGTCGGCCGCTCGGATCGATGGCGCATAATGGCATACACCTGATCGACGATGGCCCAGGCGGGCAGATTGCCATAAAATGGCAGTGTTCCGGTTGCACAAAAAGTACAGTTCAAGGTGCAACCGATCTGGGAGGAGATGCAAATCGTGCGCCGATTATCCGCTACGATCCAGACGGCCTCAATCTGCCGCGGCTGAGCGCGCTCGCTCAGGGGGGGCACTTCAAAAAGATATTTTTCGGTGCCATCCTTGTCTTTCTCCGAACCCAGTATCTTCAGCTTCGGCAGGAGCGGTAGTTCTTTCAGCCGTTCACGTAATGATTTTGAAAAATCACTAAACTCGTCGAAATTGTCCGCCTGATGGCGGTTAATCCAGCGGAAAGCCTGCAGCGCTCGAAATTTTGCTTCGCCTAAATCCTGGAACAAGCGTTCCAGTTCATTGATACTCGCTCCATTTAAAGTCATGGCTTTATTGAATCAATACATCCGGCCCGCCGGCAGATTGTGCGATCGAACCAATAATCCAGGGTAACTGCGCAGTGTCCGGTTTAGCTGCCTGCCAGGCAGAGTGCAGCTCATTCAGTACCAGGTCCACCTGACGGGCTGCCACTGCCAGGATCATGCCGACACCCATATTAAAGACATGGTGCATTTCGGTATGTTCAACACCCTGGGCCTGGATGCGCTCAAAAACAGCTGGCAAAGCATAGCTGTGCATGTCCAGGCGGGCCTGTAAACCTGGACTGAGTATGCGGGGTACATTCTCATAAAATCCGCCCCCGGTAATATGCGCAATCCCGTGTATAGCGGCGCGGATGGCTGGCTTGATCAAAAGCGGCCGCAGGATCTGCTCATAAATGATTGTAGGTTGCAGCAGTATTTCATCGTGTAAAAAATCCCTGACTGCACTGTCCTGCGGCAGCTCAATCCCGTCTTTTAAAAACAAACGCCTGACCAGTGATATTCCATTGGAGTGCACTCCAGAGGAGGGCAGGGCAATCAGTACATCGCCAGCGCTGACCTGCTCACCGGTAATGCGCTGATCACGCTCGACAACACCGACCACAAAACCGGCCAGGTCATACTCGTCAGCGGCCATCAAGTCTGGATGTTCGGCTGTTTCTCCGCCGGCCAGAACGCAATCCGCCAAACGGCAGCCATGTGCGATACCGCTGACAATCGATTCCATCTTTGGGCCATCCAGCTTGCCGCAGGCGATATAGTCCAGAAATTGCAGGGGGCGGGCACCGGTCGCGAGGAGATCATTGGCACACATCGCAACCAGATCCTGGCCGACTGTATCATGACGATCAAATAGACGGGCCAGGTGCAGCTTGGTGCCGACACCATCGGTAGCGCTGACGAGCAGCGGATGGCGGTATTCTTTCACAAAACTGATGTCAAGCAAGCCGGCAAATCCGGCTTTGTCCTGAAAAACCCATTGGTTCCAGGTTGTACGCACGGCATCCCTGATATTGCGCACGAAATGTTGGCCGGCGACCGTATCAACACCGGCATCTTTATAACTGGTTGTGGAGCCTGAATTCATGATAATAAAGCGAAAGGCCTCGCCGGCTACTTTTCAATACCCGGATCAGGCGGCAAATTAAATATACTCCCGAAAAAGCTGCTGCATTGTAGTCTGTTCGGACTCGATTTGCTCGCTTCTCCTGGAACGGAAGCAAACAGATCATATCGGGCTTTATTGTGAGATCGGCAGGGTCTCAAACAGATGCGACTAGCACCCATACGACGAGCTGTTCTGCCAGTGTGATTTGTTTCTGCAGCCAGACTGGAGCAAACATCTGCCAGACAGATAAAAGATACAAAACGCCAAATCGCAGCCAGGCCAGACGGTCGCCGGCATCTTCGACGAAAAAAAGCAGACGCGGCACTATATAAAACATAACAAAGGGTACAAATAAAACGAAAGTATAAATCACCAGACCAGCAATACTGCTCGTTGCTTCCCGCTGGATGTGGCCTTCACCGCTGGCGATCTCCTGCACAAAAGGCTGCCACCATAGATTAAAGATCATAATGGCCGAGAGGATTAAAAGTGCGCTGCCGATCCATTCCCGATGCCGGTCTCTGGTTTGCAACGGCGGATCCAGACGATCAGTATCCGGAGCAGTGGCAGCCAGACCGACGAAGAAGGTTGTCAGGCTGGCTATGCTGACAACTGTGATTATCGCGGAGACTCCATCCAGGGCGGGAACAAAAGTCATCCCGGTGGCCGTTACAGCCAGGGTTGTGCACCAATGCAGAAGCAGCAGGAGATACACCAGATTGCCGCTCCGTAGGGCTGCGCTTTGTTCCTGTTTTGCGACCTCAATCAGGCGGGATTGCAGTGCCCGGCGCTTGAGCCAGGCACCGGGGATTTGCATCAGGACGGCTGTGATTTGGAGAATACCCGCAGTCAGGCCCCACCTGCCTGGATGATCTGTGATATCCTGAAAAAACCAGGGAGCCAAAAAGCCAAAGACCAGTATGGCAAGATCATAGACCGCACCCGATTGAAACTGTTTAAATCGACGCGGAGTGCTATTCATGGACGCGCAGACCGAGTGTGCCGCTCACGGGGATGCATAGCATGGGTTGCAGCGGCCCAGCCGGGCCGCTGCTAGCAGTGTTTCAGGCTGGAATTTCGGGGGTCGTCAATTCCGAGAGCGAAGAATTGATTTCTGCTTCGGTCAATTCATGCTCCTCCAGTTTGCCGGAGAAGTAGGCGTCATAGGCTGACATGTCAAAGTGACCGTGGCCGCAGAGATTAAAGAGGATTGTTTTACTGACTCCCTCTTCTTTGGCTCGTTTTGCTTCGGCAACCACCGTCGCGATGCCGTGCGTTGCCTCGGGAGCCGGGATTATGCCCTCGGTTTTAGCAAACAAGACTCCGGCTTCAAAACACTCCAGCTGGTGGTGGGCTTTGGCTTCAATCAGTTTATCCTTGAGCAGCTGGCTGACCAGCACACCGGCTCCATGGTACCGCAGTCCACCGGCATGAATTTTATCGGGCACAAAATTATGACCCAGGGTGAACATCGGCAAGAGCGGAGTCATGCCAACTGTATCGCCAAAATCATAGCGGAATACACCGCGGGTCAGCTTGGGGCAGGATGCCGGCTCGGATGCAATGGCGCGGATCTTTTTGCCCTCTGTCAGATTCAGGCGCAAAAAGGGAAAGGCGATGCCGGCAAAGTTGGATCCGCCGCCAAAAGGAGCAATGACTATGTCCGGCAGGTCGCCGGCCTTTTCGAGCTGTTTGATTGCTTCCTGGCCGATGATGGTTTGGTGTAGCAGCACATGATTCAATACCGAGCCGAGCGCGTACTTGGTATCCTCGTTCATGGCGGCTCGTTCTACGGCTTCCGAGATTGCTATTCCCAGCGAGCCCGGGGAGTCGGGATCACCGGCTAAAATCTTGCGGCCCGCTTCGGTTTTTGTACTGGGGGAAGGGATTACTTCGGCGCCCCAGGTATTCATCATCAATTTGCGATACGGCTTTTGTTCGTAGCTGATCTTGACCATGTAGACCTCGAGATCAATGCCGAATTTTTGCGTGGCAAAGCTCAGGGCGGAACCCCATTGACCGGCGCCGGTCTCGGTGGTGATGCGCTTCACGCCTTCCTGTTTGTTATACCAGGCCTGGGGAATGGCTGTGTTTGGTTTGTGAGATCCCGCCGGGGAGATGCCTTCGTATTTATAATAAATTTTAGCCGGTGTATCGAGGGCTTTCTCAAGCTCCAGGGCCCGATACATGGGAGTCGGGCGCCAGATTGAGTAGGCATCGCGGACCTCATCCGGTATTTCAATCCAGCGCTCGGTCGATACTTCCTGCTGGATCAGACCCATGGGAAAAAGGGGCGCCAGGGCGTCGGGTCCGATCGGTTCGTTGGTGGCTGGATTCAGGGGCGGCAGTGGCTTGTTGGGCATATCAGCCGCAATGTTGTACCATTTTTCGGGGATTTCAGATTCTGAGAGTGTAATTTTGCGTTGTTGGGCCATGGAACCAATCAACTTTCAGGCTTCGTCTGTCAAGATAAAAGCGGATAGCGAGATTTGCGGGCCAGGCACGGCGCTGCAGTCTACGTCCTGTTGCCGGGGTTGCAACGGGCCAGTGGCCTGGCGATGGATTGCCTGGAAGACTATGCCTGGAAGACTATGCTGGTCGGGTTTTGAGGGACTTCCGGTCATCCGGATTGTTCGGTCGCCGTGGCGATGACAAGCTCTGGACAATTCGCTATTCGCGAACTATTTGTCTCTATTAACAAGATTAAAGTAAAAATACTCTTGATTAAATTTTAGGAATAGTATAATCTGTCGCCTGGCAAGGTATTTCATCAGACGAGCCGGATGGTGGCGGTCTTGCTGACGTTCCTGAAAAAAATTTTTTAATAGAGTCTTTTATGAGGTTTGGCAAACGGATCGCACTGGCCATCGGTGTACTTTTTTTAATCGCGCTGCTTAACACAGCGATCAGTCAGTGGAAGCAATTCCAGATCAACAATCTGGGGCACACAGTCACCAGCGAGCGCATCCCCCTGGCTCTGCTGCTGGACAATATGACCATCAGCGTGATCCAGGTCCAGCAGTGGCTCACGGACGCCTCGCTGACCGGCGAGGCCGACGCATTGACCGAGGCCGAGCGCTACCAAAAATTATTTGCCGCCGATTTGCAGTCCCTGCAGCAAATGTCCGGACACAAAATTCAGGTCAAAGAACTGCGCACCAATTTTGAGCAGTACGTAAAGCTGGGCCGGCAAATGACGGACTTGTATCTGGACGGACAACATCAAAAAGCCGGCTTGCTCATGACCCGTTTTGATCAAAGCTCGGCTCGGCTGGCGGGTCAGTTACAGCAGCTGCGCAAGGAAAGTACAGGAGCGGCCCTGCGCGATTTGAAGACTCTCGATGAAGCCAACCTGGAAAATCAACGCATCAATCTGTTGTTGTTTGGTATATACGCTCTACTGAGTGCTGTAGTGGGTTTTGCTCTGGCTCGCAGCATCATCCGGCCGGTTGCAGACCTGAATGCCGACATCTTTGAGATTATCAGCAGCAATCATATTTCGCGTCCCCTGGCTGTGCGAAGCTCGAGCGAGATCATGGACATCGTGAACTGGTTTCGCACTTTGCAGGGTTCCTTTGCCATGATGATCGCCCAGGTGCAGGATATGACCCGCTTGCTGGACCGTCATTCGCTTGCGGTGAACGAGTCTTCCGGACGGCTAGCCGATTTTGCGCAGGCACAGTCGGCGGCCTCTGAAGAATCCTCAGCCGCCATGGAACAGCTGTGTGCATCATCAGAATCAATTGCCGGACACATTCGTGATCAAAACCAGAAATTGCAAAACTTGCATCAGAGTTTTCGCGAGCTTGGAACAGGATTTCAAAGCCTGGAAAAAGTCATCGTTCAGCTGAATACATTCGTGAACGAGACCAATCAACATAGTGATTCGAGCCGTAGCAGCATGCAGCAGGCAGTCGAGATGATGAATGCGATTCAGGAACGCTCGGGCAGGGTGATGCAGATCGTTGAGATCATCAACGGCATTTCGGATCAAACCGGTCTATTGGCTTTGAATGCTTCCATCGAGGCGGCTCGGGCCGGTGAATCGGGTCGCGGTTTTGCCGTCGTTGCCGAGGAGATCGCCCGCCTGGCGGAGCACTCTGCTCGTAGCGTCCAGGAAATTGACACCATTGTGCAGAGTATGCGCACTGTGGTGGACAAAGGCATCGGTGCTGTTCAGCAGGTGGCGGAAAAGCTGAATAGTATCACCCGGGGAGTGGCTAGCCTGGGAACCGATGCGGATTACATTCGTCAGAATATGGCGGAACAGCTTGTACTCGCGGACAAGGTGGCCAGCGATCTGGAGTCGCTGGGTGGCATCGCCTCTGATATTGAAATCTCGGCGGTGGAACAGAAGCAGTCCTCGCTGGAAATCGTCACCCTGGTCGAAGAGATCGCCCAAAAAAGCCAGGGGATCGCAACGGACTCGGAACGCCTGAAAAAGCATTCTGCGGATACCTATTCCATTTCCGCGGCCTTGCGGCAGCAAATCGAGGGCTATCGTATCGACCGCGATCGCAACATTTTCGAGTGGAACGACTGTTTTGACGTGGGTGTTGCCGTGTTGAATGTACAGCACAAACAACTCTTTGACCTCTTTAATCAATTATTTATCGGTTTTGGCCGGGACCGTACAAACGAACAATTGCGCCTGCAGATCCAGGGCTTTTTTGACTATGCCATCTTTCACCTCGACAGCGAAGAGCAGATCCTGAATGACAGCCGCTACCCGGCTGCGCAAGAGCATACACAGCGTCATCAAGAATTACGTGATGCGATTCAAAAGTTGGAGGCGGATATGGCTGAAACCACTGAACTGGAATTGTTTGCTTTTCGGGCAGTCAGTTTTATACTCAGCTGGTTGAAAGATCACATATTGCTGGAAGATACGCGCTATGCCAGCCATGTCCGCAAGTCTGGCCGCGTTCCCCGGAATCAAACGGCCTGATTTACTTTTGTGCGGCTGCCAGGCGTCTGCGTGACAAACCGCCCGGATGAAATCGGGCCTGGTGTGCTGCTGCCGCCAATCATAATTTTTGCTGGCCACTGCAGCACGGACCGGAACGATACGGTATGGCCTACCGCGAACTTCCGGTGTCTGACGTGCCGGCAAAGCAGCAGCTCTTTATTGCACCGGGACATTTTAGCCAGCACTTTGATGTTGATTTATTCGGGATGGACGATGGCTATGATCCTGATCCCCAGGCCGCCTTTCGGCTGATTTTTCAACTGGGTGCCGGGTATATGATCTACTTATACGTTGTGCAGATGTCGCGTCCCGCCGATCGCCATTTTTATCACAGTTTCTGGGTGAAGGATTGCGCTGTGGCCGAGGTTGAAATGGAAGAATTTGGTCCGCCGGATCAGGTGATCGGCGGGCCGTTGGAGCTGCCCCTTGTGTATACCAGGCTGCAAATCCTGACCGGCGCCCGGGCTGTAGATTATGAAATCCAGCGGATTACGTTTGACGCTCGTTTAGAAAGCGAGCAACTACGGCTGACGGCAGTCTGGTACCTGGATGGTCACGCACGTTTGCTCTGGCAAAATCAGCAGGGCTGGTGGCTGGAATCAGACACGGCTGATACGCTGTGCTTGCCTATGGGTAGCCAGCTCTATTTTCAAATCTGAACAGAGCTGCCTACTGCAGGTTCATTCAGCGCAACTGTCCCGGCAGCCGAAATGGGGTGTAACCGGAATTAAATGTATTGAACAGATTTTTCAGGGCCATCTGGTAATCTGCTTGCCGCATTCAGCCATCCATTTTCTCTGACGCAGGCCTGTAAGGTCGGTATGGAAATTATGCTGCAAACTGCTGCTTATACTCTCTCTGACGCTGTGACCGGGCAACCAGTCAAGCTATGGCACCGTAGTGTCAAGCCAGGGGTAGTGCTCTGCGGCGGGCTGTCAGGTATTCTGCGACGATAACAAGCAAATTCACAGAATCTCACCAGCAAAAGACCGCGGATCAAACCGCGGTCTTTTTTTTGCTCAGATTCCCATACCCGAAAGGAGGTACAATAATGCGCACTCAGAATTTTGCCGGGGTCCTGATGATGGTTCTGGCGGCCCTGGGTTTTTCCTTCAAGTCCATTTTCATCAAGCTGGCCTATCAGCATGGTGTGGACACATTGGTGCTACTGCGGTTGCGCATGGTTCTCGCCGTCCCTTTTTTTATAGCAGCGTTACTGGTGTATCGCTGGCGGCAGTCCCGGTCCACAGGCAGTGCGCTCCAGGCAACTGAAATCCAGCAAATGCCGGTTAAACTCTGGCGGCAGTCGGCTGCTGTTGGCGGGCGCTTCCTGTACTTGCTGGTTTTAAGTCTGGCCGGAGTCGGCGGATCTGCCTGGCTTTCCTTCTACTCGATCAGTATGATGGATGCTTCGCTGTCTACATTGATTGTGTTTACCTACCCGGCGATGGTTGTTTTCTACAAAGGCATCCGCAGCCGGTCCTTTGCGGGTCGTCAGATTCTGGCGCTGGTACTGGCCTTTGCGGGACTCATGCTGATTTTACGCCTGGACCGTCATTGGAATCCAGCGCCGGGAACGTCCGTTATTATCCCGGCAGCCGGTGCGCTGGCGGCTCTGGGAGCGGCGCTGGCTTTTGCCTTTTATAATATTGGCAGCGAGGCCTTGATGCAGAGCGGATCTGGTAAAGCCTTGAGTCCGCTGGAATTAGCCGCGTATTCCGTGATCTTGACCGCAGCGACGCTGTTATTCAGCAGCGGGGGCGCTACGGACTGGCCGCTGGATCCGGCGGTCTGGGGCTACGCACTGCTTTTGGCCACAGTGAGCGGCTTTATTCCTTTTACGCTGTTTATGTACGGGATCCGTCGCATCGGAGCCGGCCCGGGTACCATCATCAATATGATCGGTCCGGCCTTTAACAGCCTGTGGGCCTGGCTGCTTTTGGGTGAAAGCCGCGATCCACTGCAAATCAGCGGAATCCTTTTGATTTTCCTGGGAATCGCCGGTTTGAAGCTCAATCCGCGCCTGGTTAGCAGCTGGTTGATTCGCCGAATCTGGCTGCCTTTTTGGCGGCCGTTAAGACGACTACTGGCCGCAGCCGGTATCTTTTAAGCCGGATTTGAGATACTGCTTTGGCGGGACCGCTGATCCTGTCCGGGTCAGCGGTCTGCAGCCAGGCGGAATTGGCGCTGTAGTGTCGGGCTGGTCACTATGGTGCAGACTGTGGCCGGGGGGCGCATTTTTGCTTGAAGCAAACAGAGTCTGATTGCATTGTTCCCTATGACTCGAAGCCTGCCAGCCAGTACCGTTCTTGTGAGTATCATACTCGGGTGTTTGAGTTTTTGCTCCTGTTCGGACCTCGCTGATGCCAGGCAGGCCCGTGGTCAGGGATTGGTCTATACCTACCAGGCACCGGTCCACGAGGCCCGGGCAGCCGTCCGCTCCTATTTGGCGGCGGAGGGGGCCAGCATCATTGTTGATAGTCCCGCTGAAGGCCTGATTTTAGCCGAAGCGCCCTGGTCTGCTTTCAGCTTTGGCGATAATATAGCCGTGTTTTTCGACCCAACGGATCCGGCGAACTGTCGGATTGAGGTGGTTAGTCTGGGCCGCATGACCACCAACGTAGCCGCAGCCCGCTGGCAGGACCGCGTGCACGACCAGTTGGCATCCCAATTCACTCGCTTGCCGCCGGGTCCGTAGATAGCCATATACCCCTTGGGGTATATTTCACTTGACATCCCGCCGGCCAGCTATTCCAGTGGGCTATGCAAGCACAGGCGCATTATGATTATTTAATTATTGGAGCCGACGCTGCCGGTAACTCGGCGGCTGGTCAGATTCGGCGTCGGCACAAAGAGGCCACCATCGGCATCCTGGAAAAGGGCGCGATCATCTCCTATGGCGCTTGTGGGCTGCCGTACGCAGTTTCTGGCAAAATTGACTCCATCGACAAGCTGATTCATTTCACTCCCGAGGCTTTTGGTGGCCGCACCAAAGCTGATGTGCTGGTAGGGCATGAGGCCATTGGACTGAATACAGACGCAAAAAAAGTGCAGGTCCAAACAGAGCACGGTGCATTGGAAATCGGTTATGGCAAGCTGTTGATCGCCACCGGGGCCGCTCCCATTCGACTGCCGTTTATCGATTATGCGCACCCGGGGGTCTTTGAATTAAAGACTGTGCCGGACGGTCGGGCGATCAAGAGTTATGTGGCCAGCGGCAAGGTGAAACGGGCCGGGATCATTGGCGCGGGCTATATCGGCCTGGAGGCTGCCGAGACATTTCGCGAAATGGGGCTTGCTGTAACTGTCATTGAGGCCCTGGACCGGGCGATGCCCCGGCTGTTGGAGTCGCAATCGAATCAAATCGCCAATCAAATGCAAAAAGAAGGCGTGGAGTTTTTGACCGGGGTCAGGGCCGAGGCAATGCACAGCGACGGTGATGGGATCGTGCTGACGACCAGTGCCGGGGAGCTGCAATTTGATCTGTTGCTGGTGGCTGTCGGTATGCGGCCCAATACGTCCTTTTTGGATTCTAGCGGACTGGCGCTGGATAAGGGCGCTGTGGTGATCAACCAGAAAGGCGAGACCAGTCTAGCGGATGTCTACAGCGGCGGTGACTGCGCTTTGGTGCATCATGCTCTGCTTGGCAAGGCTGTCTATTATCCGCTGGGCCACACAGCCAACAAACAGGGCCGCATTGCCGGAGTCAATATGGCCAGCCCTCCCGAGCAGCAGCTGGAATTTGCCGGAGTGACCGGTACCCAGGTTTTCAAGTTTTTCGATACCGCCTATGCGGCCACTGGTTTGAGTGCTGCCGAGGCCGCTGCCAACGGTTTCGAACCGGTCGAGGTCTCGGCCCTGCGGCCTTCCAAGGCCGGCTACTATCCCGGTTCGGGCAAGGCTAAAATGTCACTGGTGTTTGATCAAAAATCGCAGCAGCTACTGGGAGCGTTTTATTCCGGACCGCTGGACAGCTACGCCATGATTGACGCGGCTTCGGCCCTGATATATAAAAAGGCCACCGCCAGCGAGATTGCCTGGATGGACTTCGCTTACGCGCCGCCCTTTGCGCCGGTCTGGAATGCGCTCATCTCTGCCGCCGGCAAGCTGCTTGGCGACGAGTAAGCTCCCGGCAGACCGGCCTGGTTTTCAGATTTGATCGACCCGGCCGGCTGGCTTGAATTTACGGCGCAGTGTCATGCGGACCAAAACATCGCGCAGCCTTTCCGGAGTCAGGATCTGGAACCAGCGCAGCAGGTGGCTGTCGAGGCCGATCCGGTAGCGTGTTTTGGGCCGGGAAACGGACATGATAGCGGCCAGGCGCTGCGCTGCCGCTTCTTTGCTGGTGTTGATGCCGTTGTAGTCGCGTTGAATCATTTGATTGAGAAAACGGTAGGGCGAATCGGCCCGGCTGCTGGAATCGGCCAGCTGCATATTGGTTTTAAAATTAGTGCGTATCAGTCCGGGTTCAATTAAAACGACTTGAATCCCGAAGGGATCCAGTTCATATCGCAAGCTTTCCGAGAAGGCCTCGAGGGCAAATTTGGAACTGGTATAGGCCGTTCCGGTCGGCAGGGCTTGCAGTCCCAGGATGGAACTGATATTGTAGATCTGTCCCTGGCCTTGCTGACGCATAATCGGAATTACGCTGCGGCATAGTTCCAGCACGCTAAAAAAATTGGTTTCGAATTGGCTACGAAAATCCTGGTCGCTCAATTCTTCAAATGCACCGTACATCCCGAAACCCGCATTATTGACCAGTTGATCCAGGCGCGATTCGGTGCGTATGATCTGGCGCAGGACCTTGCGCACATGCGGGGGGCGATTCACGTCCAGTTGCACCAGTTGCAATCGACAGGCATCATTACCGAGCAGGTCGGCGTAGTCCCGGCGGCCGCGTTCCATGTCCCGCACTCCGGCATAGACAACATGCCCCCGGGCGGCCAGCTCGCAGCTCAAGGCATAACCGATCCCGGCGCCGGCGCCGGTGACTAAAACTACTTTGGCAGAGGGGTCAGCTTTGTTCATGTAAGTTACAGAAAACTCTTTTTCCAGGTTCTGATGTCAGGGATTGGTGGCTACCTGGTTTAGGCTGGCTGCCCGGTTCTGAGCTGTAATTGTGCGCTGCAGGGTCAAGAACTGCATATAAGCAGTTCGTACTCGCAGCCAATAACTTTCCTTCCAGCGGCCGCGTTTCACGCTACCGGGACCGGCATTGTAGGCCAGCACAGTCCGGCGCAAGTCCGGCATCAGTTCGGCCAGGTGATTGATGTAGCGCGCTCCCTTACGCAGATTCATCTGGGATTCAAACAGGCGGTGGCTGCCATGCTGATAGCCCATTTTTTTATCCAGCCAGGCAACTGTTGCGGGTTTCAGCTGCATATAACCGCGCGCATCGCTGCTAGATCGGGCCGTACGGGTAAAAGTGGATTCGACCCGGATAAAGGCGGTCAAGAGGGCCAGTTTATTGAGGGGCTGGCGGCCGATGCGAAAATGAGCGGGCAACCGCAGCAGTTCGGATTCGGTGATGATGGCGGATATCAATCGCTGCCGTTCGTGTTGGGGAATGGATCGGTTATGACGCTCAATAAAACGCTGCAGGGTCAGCCGTTCCAGATCAAGGATTGCATTGGGCAGGCGCTGTTCAGGCAGCTCGGTGCCATTTGTATTTACAGCGTTACAGTCACTGGCACAATCAGGTAGCAGGCCCTGGTTCGCTGCCAGGCTGCCCGACAGGCAGGTGCTGGCCACGAGCACTGCGCTGGCGTAGCGTTTCCAGGCCTGGCGTTGTTTGCCAGTCAGACTGGCTGGTATCTTGCTGTTTAGTTCCGATAGCATGGGCTTTTCTTCTAATTTGGTGCAATGCACAAAATTATCGGACCACTATTTGTGCGACGCACAAGGAGGCAAGCAAAAAATGGGTGCAGTGGATTTGTTCCGTGGGACCGGTCTGGATAAAAAAGACTTGCCAGTCTGCCGGGTAATGTGACATAATCCCCAGAATGGGAACATTGCAGGGTTTCCCGCTTTTTATTTACGGGATTCTGGTATCATTATGAAATATGGCAAAATAAGGGGAGAGTCGGTACCCGCCTGTCTTGTAGAGTTGCGTCAAAAATTTGGTGAAGATGTGATTATCCTGAATACCAATCAGGTGCGTGAAGGCGGTCTTTTTGGGACTGATTTCCTGTCCCATCCAATGTATGAGGTGCAGTATTCGGTCCCCGAAAAGAGAATCCGGTCTACTCCGGTTGCGGCCCATAATCCGCTCGCCGATCCAGAACAGCCGCGCTCATCTGCTGCTGCGAAAAAACAGGCCACCCATAGAGAACGTCCGGCAGCCAGTGTCAAATCCCGGGCCGGGCAAGCACTGGTGAATGATCCCGGTGCTTTAATCGAAACCCTTGCCGAGTCCATCACTGATCCGGCTGAATTCAAGGCTTTGAACCGCATGCTTTCCGATCAGGATCCATTTGGGGACGACGAACAGGACAAGCAGCGCACCAGTCCGCACGACACAGATATTCAGAATGGCAACGTTTCCAATCGTGATAGTGAGTCCCACATCCAGCCGGAGTCGGTCGAAAGCGGGGGGACGCACGCAGAATCTGTTTCCCGGCCGGCTCTGGATGAACCGATGTTCTCGCGGATGCAGGATCACTGGATGCTGCAGGGCCTGGATCTGGATGATCGCGCCCGTCGTCACTTTGAACGCATTCAGCAGCTGCTACTCCGGGCGCAACTGAGTCCCGAGTTTACCAGCGCATTTTTGCGATCCCTGGATCATCATCTCTCCAGAGAGCAAAAGCAGGATTATCACCG
>JAGRNA010000027.1 GCA_020441005.1 Leptospiraceae bacterium | reverse complement strand
TCATCATGAAAAAGCCAGGGGCCAATCGCCTGGATGCCCAGGCTGTACAATTCTGGTATGTTGGACAATCCACCGCCGATCACAATCGCGTCGGGGTCTAGTACATTGATCAGCCCGCCCATGGCGCGGCCAAAATCGGCGAAGAATTGCTGCATGTGCGCGCTACACTGGGGATCAGCTTCACGCCAGCCGCTGACAATTTCCGCCATAGCCTTGGGGTGGTGATAGGTCCGTTCAAAGGAAGCTGCCACGCCGCTGCCGCTAATCATCGATTCAATACAACCGTTAATGCCGCTGTAACAGCGCACTCCATCCGGGTCCATGGAGACGTGCCCCCATTCCCCGCTGATACCGTGTTTACCACGCCGCACGCGACCATTGATACACAAACCGCCGCCGCAACCGGTGCCCATGATCACGCCAAACACCAGCGGAAAATTGCGCGTGGCACCGCTGCGACACTCCGCCAGAGTAAAGCAATTCGCATCGTTTTCGATTTGAATAGAGTGGTTGAGCAGGGCGCCCAAATCGCGCCCGAGTGGTTTACCAATCAGGACCGTGGTATTGGCATTGCGCACCAGCCCGCTTTCAGGATCTTCAATCCCGGGGATGCCCATTCCCAGGGTGTATTCGGCACCTTGGACCTGCTGCACCAGGGTTTGCACTATGGCAGCGATATTATCAAGAATGACTTCGTAGCCCCGCTGGGCCTCGGTGGGTCGACGCAAGCGTTCCAGCTCCTGGAACTGGTCGTCCATCAGGATCCCTTCAATCTTGGTACCACCCAGATCGATACCAATATGAAACCGGGCATGACTCATTCCGCTGCGGTCGTCTTGAATTCGCTCTGCCTGGCCCGCAACTCCTGATTGGCAGCCTCGAGTTCCGCTATGCGGGTAAAGGCTTTTTTAAGCTCGACAGAACTGAGGGTGGATGTGGCCTCCCGGGCCTCAATAGAATCCTTTAAGGATATCATTTCCTTGCGCGAGAATTCCGTGATGGTCTCATAGACTTTGATCATCTCTTCGGCATTGGCCAGTTCCTGTTCATTCAGTTTGAGAACATTCTCCAGACCGTTAATTATTTCATCCTGCCGTTCAATTTTAGCCTGTAATGCGGCGTCTTCACTCATAATGACAGTTAGTGCCCCGGCTTTTACGCAAGGCAAGCCCTTTTTCTGCTCTCAATAGAACGCGCTCAATCGGATTTCAGGTGCGTAGTCCCATTCGCGTTCGCGGCTGATCGCGCAGGGCACCGAGAGTCCGATATGCAATGTCGAATTGATATTCCAGCGTAGACCGGGGGCCAGAGTATGCTGACTGACTGCGCTGTATTCCGGATCGTTGCGATATTTATAATTGTATTCCAGGAGCAAATCGACAGGGTCCAGGCGCCAGCCCATCGTCAACTCAAACCAATAGGTGCGTTCAAATTGCTGGTTTTGGCCCTCCCGAAACTGCTTGTTTGTTTGACCATTCGCTCGCAAAGCACCGGCGACCAACAATTGATCGAGCTGGCCGTCGATGCCCAGCAGCAACTCGAGACGCCCCAGCTCTTTGGAACCAATGGCAGTTTTTTCAGGATCACCGGTAGCCCATTCGATATCAAATCCAAGAACCGGCATCCAGTTGCCGGTTTTATAGCCAGCGCGCGTGCCCAGATGCAGATTATCCAGATGTCGGGTTTTATCGCTCCTGGTTTCGTCGCGAAAGGAATACGGCAATTCACCATAGATGGACCAGTTGGGCAAGATGGTATATTCACCTGCGGCATACAGGGTCTGATATTTTAGATAATAATCGTGCCTTGAGCTCAATTCCTGACTTAGAAAGCCTGCTTCGATGCGATTGGCCGGCCGCAGCCGCTGATTAAAAAATGGATCCATCAATGCCCGCGTTTCAGCGGAAATTTGCGGGGCTGCCAGACCGCTCCAGCCGAGAGCAATCCAGACAATCAGCGTAGCAAAGGCGCGTATTTTTTGTGTCTTGAGTCCAGTATACTTCATAAGCCTGTTAGCGTTCCTGAGTAACCAATTGCAGGTTGGCAGCGTAGCGGGCGGCAATCATTTGAAAGCCGATGTCATTGGGATGAATGCAGTCAAATTTAAGGGCCTGGTTGGAAGTTTGGGTCCCGCCGAGCGTGCCGCGCAGATCAAAATAGTAAAGATCCGGATTGATACTCGCCAGATGCTTTTGCCGGGCATTAAATTCATTTAACAAACTGGCCATCAGGGCCGGCTTTTCATTGGCTGGTATGTTGCTGAAGGTACAGCCCGAAACCAGCTCCGGATTCGGATAATCATAGCCATGAATGAACCACTTTAACGGTTCGCCACCGTATAGTTCCATTTTATATATATTAGCCGCGAGGATTAGATTTGTCAGATTGAGCTCATATTGTTGCAGCCGTTGTTGCACGATGGTGGCAGCGTTGGCGCTGGTGTACTCGGTGCTATTGTCCAACAGATCGTTCCCGCCCAGACTGATCAGCATGTACTGCAGCTGGCTGCCGGAATGATCAATGATTTTGCGCCACGCCAGAAACTGGTGCACCTCGGCTTGCAGGATTTGGCCGGCCAGATTAGACGCATTGATATGATAGCCGTGTTCCTCGACAAGCCAGTCGTAGAGATCACGCTGCAGCTGGGTTCCAAAACCAAAGTCAGTCCAGCTGTCGCCAATCATGCCAAAGCGGGCGTTTGTGTATGTGCAGGTCCCTAACATCTGGCACTGTAGCCAGGCATCGACCGGATTCTCGCTATCATGGCTGTCACAAGACAAGAATGCGCTCAAGCCGAGCCATATAAATGCGAGCGCAATGATGGAAGGGATTCGATTGGTATTTCTTTTCATTTTATACCCGTAGTCTCAGACTGGGAGCGCGCCATGACGATGACTCAGTACCATGATTAACAGATCGTCTTTCAGGCGCAAGTCTTCCGGATTTTGCGTCAAGATTTTAGCCAGACTATTCAGAATGCTCAGCATGCAATCCTGGTTCGAAGCGGTAATGCATTTAGACAGAACTTGTCGCAGCCACTCGGCGCCATTTTTTCCAATTTGATCTATCTCCTCGGTCAGCGCGTCTGTAAAGAAAAACAGGCGCGCATCCTGATTCAAATCGAAGTGATGGCTTTTGTACTGGTAATTGCGAAACATACCAGCCGGCGGACCCGAGTTTTCCAGTTCGATCAAGCGCTTATTGTTGAATAAAAACTGGACTGGATGTCCGGCTGCGGTGTATACCAACTGACGGGGATGAAAGTCGGCGAGGGCAATACTGAAACTAACCCGTTCGTCATAATCCAGTGCAATTTTGTGATTCAGGTGATTGAGCAATTCGACCGGGTCTTGATAGTGTGCTGCAGCTCGATCCCATTCACCCTTGATGATCATGCTTGAAAGCGCCGCGTTGACTCCATGCCCCTGGGCATCCGCCAGCATAACCCGCAAAACGGATTCTTGTGGCCGGCAGAAGTGAAAACTGTCACCGCCAATTGTGGTTGAGGGCCGGATGCGATATACCAGGTCATAATCAGGAATAGAATCCAGATCAATTTCACGGACCTGCTTTTGCAGATTGCGCGCCAGAATCAAGTCTTCTTCAAAGGCTGCCCGACTGTTCTGCATTTCCTGGATGACGCGGTTATAGCCCGCTTTCATACTGTTGGTTAATAGTATCAATAAAATAAAGGTTAGTAAAATACTGGTGATGGTATCGGTGATGCCAAAATCCGGCTCGCCCTGGAGAGCAATCCACTCCGGGTGCATATATTCATATACAAGCAAAGCGACCAGGACGCTCAGCGACACGACGAGTAAAATCCCCTTCCACCAGGATTGGAAGAGGATCACCTCAAAGATAAAGATGGCAAAGAATATGTATAAAGTTCCGCCACGCGACCCTAGATTGAGGGGCCACAAATAAATGAGGCCAGCCTGTATTGTGATCAGGATGAAAAGCGCGATGATGCGATAATGACGATGTAATGCAGGAAAGAATCGTAAGGCCAGGAACAAGCTGAAAAGTATGGCTCCCAGGGGCGCGAGCGGCAGCCAGGTTGTGAAGGAAAATGAAAAAACAAGCGCTATCAGTATGAATAACAGGCAGAAAAGCGCGGCATAAAATACGCTTTTCATCAACACAGTCACTTCAAGCGATTTGTCGGCGCTTGCCTGTGTATCAAACAACCTGTAAAAAAGGTTCTTCATGACCGCTGTTCCATGGTTTCGATTCTGTCCAGATTTGCAAACTGCTTTTCAATGCCGGCTATGCTGCCAGAATTGCTTGATGAGTTCCGTTAAGGCCCGATCAAGCTTTTACACGATTGTTCTGAGCGGCGGGGTTGGCAGTCGGATGCAGGCCGGCCATCCCAAACAGTTCCTGACGCTGGCCGGAGAGCCGGTGTTGACGCACAGTCTGACTGCTTTTTTTCAGTGGGGGATTGCCGCACCTCTGATGCTGGTTTGCCCGGCTGAGTATATGCAGACCAGTGCGGATTTGATTGCACTTCATCTGCCCCAATACAAAAGCGATATTTATCTGGTTGAGGGCGGTGCTAGCCGGCACCAAAGCTACCTGAATGGTTTGCACGGGCTCTTGGAGCATCTGGGCAGGGCTCAGTCAGAGGAAGCCAGGGCTGATGCCATTGTTCTGATTCATGATGCCGCCCGGCCGCTGGTACAGGCCATTGAACTCGATCGACTGGCCGCCCTGTTTCAAGACCAGCACTGTCAAATCGGCAGTCTGGCTTTGCCCCAGGTGGATACCCTGGTTGAGTTTGATCCACAGACCCACCGGCATACCCGGACCCTGGATAGAGAACAGGTCATGGCCGTGAAGACTCCCCAGGCAATCCGTTTACTCACCGCTCAAAAAACCGCCGCGGTGCCAGACAAAGAAAGCTATACTGATTTGTTGAGCTTCGCCAAAGATCTTGGATTAAGCGGTTATCTGGCGCAGGCTGAGCCAGCAAATATCAAGTTGACCCGCCCCGGTGATTTGGAGCTGCTTGCTTTTTACCGCGAGCAGATCGCTGCCCATGGCGCTGGGCAGAGCCTTTGATTTTTCGCGACTGATGACCCTTTGGTTTTGCGCCAGGATCGTCAGGTTTTGCAGTTGATCCTGTTAGAAGGGGGATCCAATTGCTTAATCCGGCCGCAGCCAGACTGGCTTGTATTTTTTGACGGTACTGCCGCAGGTACCAAAAAAAGAACTGGCGTTGTTCCAGTTTTTCAGCCCGACTTTTGGCCGTTGCCACCGCTTTCAACGTGTAGGGATGGTAGCCGGAATAATAAATAACAGTGGCGACAGTCATCGGTGTGGGTGTAAAATCCTGTACCTGCTCCAGCTGAAATCCCTGGTCTTTGGTCTGGATTGCCAGGTCGGCCATGGCCCGCGTGTGTGAACCCGGATGCGAAGAAATAAAATATGGAATTAACTGTTGCTTCAGATTGTATTTGGCATTGAGTTCATCGAAACGCTGCTTGAAACGCCGGAATAAATCAAAACCCGGTTTGCGCATTAGTTTCAGCACTGCGGGATCTGTGTGTTCCGGCGCTACTTTTAGCCGCCCTGGAACATGATAGCGTACCAGCTCGGCAATGTACTCATCGTGAGATGGATCCTGGTTACGGATCTTGCCCGTACTGCTGCTTTGGGTCAGGCACAAATCATAGCGCAGTCCGCTGCTGACATAGGCCTGTTTGACGGACGGGTGGTTGCGGACTGCCCGATAGACTGCCAGCATGGATGCGTGACTGGTATCCAGATTGTGGCAGATGACGGGATGAATACAGGAAGGCGCTTTACAGCTGCGGCACATGGCCTCATCCTTGCCCTGCATACCGTACATATTTGCCGACGGACCGCCCAGATCGCTGATTGTTCCGCGAAACCAGTCTTGCCTGGTTATCAAATCGATCTCTTTTAGTATTGATTCTTTACTACGCGAAGCAATGAATTTACCCTGATGGGCTGATATGGTGCAAAAGCTGCATCCGCCAAAGCAGCCCCGGTGCATGTTCACGCTGGCCTTGATCATTTCGAAGGCTGGAATCGGGCCTCTTTTTGCGTAACGCGGATGCGGCAGCCGCGTATAGGGTAAATCGAAGGAAGCATCGATTTCAGCAGTGCTCATTGGCGGCCAGGGTGGATTGATGATCAGTCGCTGCCGACCATTCTGCTGGATCAAACGATCGGCATCCATGCGATTGGACTCTTGTTCAATTATCTTGAAATTGCGCGCAAAAGAAAGCTTGTTCTCCAAACACTGCGCATGTGAGGCCAGTTCAATAGTCTGCCACTGTTTGTTCCGCGGAATGTCTGCGTCCATATCCTGCAGGAAAGCGCTTTGGGGGATAGTGTTCAGGTTTTGAAAGGGAACTCCTTTTTGCAGCAGCTTGACCAGGGAGCGGATTGTGCCTTCTCCCATTCCGTATGCCAGCAGATCAGCCTGGCTGTCGACCAGAATGGAGGGTTTGAGTGAATCGGACCAATAGTCGTAGTGAGTGACCCGGCGCAATGAGGCCTCTATACCGCCCAGCACCACCGGGACATCGGGAAATAAAGACTTGAGAATCCGGCTGTAGGTGACAACAGCATAGTCCGGACGGAATCCGGTCTGACCGCCGGGTGTGTAGGCATCATTAGAGCGCTTGCGCCGGTTCGCTGTGTAATGGTTGACCATCGAATCCATACAGCCGCTGGTAACGCCGAAGAATAGCCGTGGTGCGCCCAGTTTTTGAAAATCCCGCAAGTCATCCTGCCAATTGGGCTGCGGCAGAATAGCAACCCGGAGTCCCATGGATTCCAGCAGTCGGCCGATAACCGCCGTACCAAAGGCCGGGTGGTCAATATAGGCATCACCGGAAACGAGAATTACATCCAGTGCAGACCAGCCGTATTCCTGCACTTCCTTGCGGCTGATGGGCAGCCAACGATTTTGTTCAGCGCGCATGATGAATATCAGGCCTGGTGCGCGCCGAGTGGTTGCATGTTATGATTATGATTGAGCGGGCCCGATCCGGCACCCAGCCCTGGAGCGGCAGCGATGGCTGCCTGCAGGTAGTCTCGAGCCTGATGGATTGCATCCAGCATCGATAAACCGTGCGCCAATCCGGCTGTGATGGCCGCGCTCAGGGTGCAGCCAGTCCCGTGGGTGTTACGGCCAGGCAGGAGCGGTCGCGAGATTTGATGGATTTGAGAACCATCATAAAAGATGTCAATGACGTTCTGATCAGCAGCATCGGCTGCTTCTATCAAGCGGTGACCGCCCTTCAGCAGGACCATGCAGTGAAAGGTGTCTGCCAGTTCCCGGGCGGCGTCGGCTGCCGCTGACCCGGAGGTAATGCGGCTGCCCCGCAGTACTTCGGCTTCCGGCAGGTTTGGTGTGATCAAGGCTGCCTGAGGCAGCAGCGCTCGTAAGGCATTTTCGGCTGCAGTTTCTAACAAACGATCGCCGCTGGTGGCAACCATGACCGGATCCATCACCAACGGGATCCGGGGCCTGGAGCGTAGCTCGTCTGCCAGGGCTTCAATGATTGGGGCCGAAAACAACATGCCTGTCTTGGCAGCCTGAACCGGAAAGTCACTGAGCACGGCCTGCACCTGGGCAATAACAATATCTACGGTGACAGCCTGGACGGCGCTCACACCGACTGTATTTTGCGCTGTAATGGCTGTGATTGCACTGGTACCAAAGCAGCCCAGGGCCTGAAAGGTTTTCAGGTCGGCCTGGATGCCGGCTCCGCCGCCGCTGTCGCTGCCGGCAATCGTCAGGGTGACGGGCATGTTGCTCATCTACCCAAGAAGCAGTCTGAAGGCCAACCAGGCAACAGCAAAATTTTGTCGATCATGGCACATTTGCTCCCTGAGCGCAATTTGGCCCAGGCTTCACCGCGTAGTGGAAACCGTCACATTGCGTTTCCAGAACCGTATCGCATTACGGTAGTACAGGCTTTCGATTTCAGCGCGGGAAAAACCGATTTGCAGCAAGGCCAGCGCAAATGAGCGTAATTGTTCTGGTTGTTTTAGATCATGCGGTTCAGTGATCAAACCATCATAATCACTACCCAGAGCCAGGTAGCGCATTCCTATTTTCTGTTTTACATATTGAATATGCCGGATCAAATCCGCACTGCCGGCTTGCGCTTTGCAGCTCAGGTAGGGAGCGTGAAAGTTTAAGCCGATTAATCCGTCAGATTTTTGGATTAAATCCAGCGTGGCATCACTTACATTGCGCGGATGGCTACAGACAGCCCGGATGGAACTATGAGAAAAAAAGAGCGGGCGCCTGCCGCCGGTTAACTGATAATAGTCGATTACAGTCTGGTCGGATGCGTGGCTTAAGTCAACCAGTAGCTCGTTTGCATGCAGCAAGGCAACCAGTTGACCACCGGCAACACTGAGTCCGATGTGCGCTTGATTGCTGCTACCGGCATAGGGATTGGCTGCAGCCCAGGTTAGTCCGACATAACTGAACTGCATTGCACGCAGCTGTTTGACCATCCAGCGCAGCTCCTTTAGATTCGCTGGCCGGGGATTCAAACCAGGATTAGTGTTTAGCAGGTCGGCCCCTTCCAAACCGGCCCATATGATTGAGTCCGACCCGGCATCCAGATCCGCGCTGCGGCTAATATCAAGGCCGGCAAGTTGCAGCTCCTGAACGGCTTTTTCAATGTATGCAAAGCTGGAGATGGTATTGAGCTCCAGGGCTGCTTGCGGGCTGATCAGCCACGGCCGGCCTGTTCGCAGCGGCAAAGGCGGTCTGAAAAGTGCAAAAGCAAAACGCATATTGCTGTATCTGGAGCGGCACAGCGAGACACGGCTACAGTCAGACCACGGAATTTGCCTGGCTGTCAAATAGAAGCTGCGATCATTGTGCAGGTCCACTAGCGGCAGTTGACTAGCCCAATCTGCATCCAGGAGTGGGTCTGTCTGTTGCCGTCGTGGGCTGGAATCGTGGGGACCAGGCTTGCAGTCTTGCAGTAGCAACAGCAAACATAGTGCGCTCAGGTACAAAGCAGCGGTCACAGCCTTACTCAGGAAGCTCTGTATGTAGAGTCCATCAGGGCCATTGGGTCGCCAGTTTTGGGTCACGTCAAAGGCACAGAAGGGCCCGGGCCAAGCTGGCGGCCCAGGCAGTCAGTAGACTTTATAAAAAGCTGCCCAGAATTTTTGTACCGGCGCTCAGTAGATCATCTGAAATGTCGCCGTCATGATCGGTATCCAGCAATTGACCCCAGACACCCATGCTTTCCGGATCAATTTTCCAGGTTTCCTCTTTTTCTTTTTGTAGATACCCATTCAGACCCTGCGTATCAAAATCCTGCTTTTTGTTTTCCTTGCCAATGATTCCAAGCAGGACAGGTGCGAGCAGAGATATCAATTGCGAAGAGGTATCCGGATCCAGTCCGGTCGCTTTGGCAACGCCCTGCAGAATTGTTTGCATCTGGGGCCCAAAAACATGGCCTAGAATCTTCAGGCCGTCACTAAAATTCCCGGCGGAAACATAGCTGCCAAGGGCCGCCAGGATGCCGCCGTCGTGGGATTTAGTCAATGCTCCCAAAAGGGAGGCAGCGCCGTCTGCCGCACTGGTATTGCGAGCCAGAGCGCCGATTAAAAGCGGTGCTGCTGCCGAGATGGCAGCATTGGTTTTTTTTTCATCAATACCAAGCTGGCCTGAAATGCCCTGAATGACTTCAGGGCTCAGATTTCGGGATAGTTCCTTTAGAATTGTACTCACAATGCTGCCGGAATCAGTATTTAATCATGCGCGGCAGGCCTTTGGCTGCTGCGATCCATTTTTCTACCTGTACTTCACCGGGTATGCGGCGGACCAATTTCTTTTTCTCATTCATTGCAATCAGCGCTTCATGCAGGTTTTTGGGTTTGCGTTTGCTGAGTTCAACAACGGTATCAACACCGGCGGCTTCTAGTAAATCAGCAAATTCGGATCCAACACCCTTGACCCGCATCAGGTCCACATGATTCACCCATTCCAGAACCAGCTTCTTGCTGATGCCGCTGGCCTTGGCGATCTCTTCACGTCCCTTGGGTGTGCTGCCCTGGTTGAGCAATGCATTGGTGGATTTAACGCCCGCCTGAATTAATTTACCGGCATAGGTTTTGCCGATTCCTTCAATGTATTCTAATTTTGCCATCTGTAACTCCAGAAACAATGTACTTTGGTCGATTTATGCAACCTTGTTGCCCGGAACATTATGTCCCATTAGCCAACAAAAAACAAAAGGAACAAAAAAGGCAAGAATAAAAATGTTTTTTCATTCTTTGTTCGAAAAATATTCTCGCTAAAATAATAATATATTTTTTTAACTAAATAGCCGGGTTGGCAAGCGTCCATGGGCTGCCCGGCGATTCTCCTTCGGTATCCCGGAGCATGTCAGCGGGGACGTCGGTCCTGCAGCGATGGGCTCCCGGTTTTACCATATTCTTACCATTGTCACAGACGGCCACGGTTACGAACCGCGTCAAGGCAGCAAATCCACCAGGCGATAGCGAGCCATGATTCCGTGCCGGGCGCCATCCACTATTTCGCGAGCCCGAAATATGGAAACCCCGGCCGCCCCAATGGCCCGCGCAGAACGTATCTGATGGACAACAACCTCTGGATCAGGCATCAGATACAAGCCACTGCCAATGATAAAGTGTGAATTGATTAGCGGATCATAAAAGGCCTCCATACGACTATCGTGTACAGTTTCACTGGTATAGTAAGCCATCAAATAGGCATAATCCAGATAGCCGCCCCGAATCCAGCCGGTAAAATCCTGAAAGATTTGATGATACGACTTCTGGTAGTTGGGCCACACGGCCGCACTCAGAATCAATTTCGGATTGAGCCGTCGGATCTGCTGGTAATAAGCCCGCACCATGTCACTGACTGCTTTGCGGCGGAGTTCATTCAAAGATTCTGCATTCAAAACAATATTGCTCGCGGCCTGCTGTTTGATGATTGTGTCACGACCATAGTCATAATTTGTTCCCGGACGAGACCAGGGATAGCGGATAAAATCAAGATGCAGACCATCAACCTTGTAACGCGTCAGGATCTCTTGCGAAACACGCAAATTGTATTTCTGGACTGCGGGCAGGGCTGGATCCAGAAAGGCTCCTTCGGTTTGGGCCTGCTCAATTTCTGCCACCGTATAACTCAGCATCGAGCGGCCGGACTTGTCTTTTAGAAACCAGTCCGGGTGCCGGGCTGCCAGGTGATTAGCCGGTGGATTGGCTGCTTGTTCAGGCGAGGCTGCAAAGAACACATTGATCCAGGCATGCACCGTGATTCCGCGCGGATGGGCCGCACGAATGAATTCTGCCAGCGGATCCAGGCCGTCCGGTAGCTCTGCCGCGCGCATGACAAAATCAGAGCGATACCAGGCATCACCCCGTCCGCGGACCTGCACAATGGCGGTGTTAAACCCCCATTTATGCATGAAAGCAACTATGGCTTGAATCCGGCTGCGGCTGACAAGCTGATCGCGCACAATCCAGAGCGCGCGGATTTCATTTTCCGGTATATGGCCGTCATAGGCCCGCAGCGCTTTTTGATAGGGAGTGCAACTCTGTAAGACGGCAAATGCAATGACCAGGATTAGAATGAATAAATTTGAATGCGTAAAAGACTTCATCGGAGTGAGGGTGTTTTTTTTGCCTGGTCTAACCCAGGTGCAATGCTAATTGCTATCCATTTATATGGAACCGCTCTGTCTGGGAACCACTGTGCGATTGGTGCGGTCCAGTTTCGTGAGCGAATCTCTGTGCGCAGAGCAAATAATCCGTCGCTGCCGTTGCTTGCAAAAAATTGGCCCATAACTCTAGTTCTTTATTGTATCCGGAATTCTTTTTTACTCATTTGATGATTTTTTATTATTATAAAGGGCATGCCCTTGTTTACATTTGATAGTTATAATCTACTGAGCAGTTTTTTAGTCATTCTGGCCATCCAGATGCTGTGTTTTGCCATAGCAGCTGTTTTCAAGACCGATAAACTCACAGATTTATCGTATGGCATGACTTTTGTGCTATTAAGCGCATTCTACCTACTTGCCAGTTCCGAGGCGGGAATACTATACCAGATTTTGAACTGGGCTGTGATTCTGTGGGGCATGCGCCTTGCGATCTACCTGTTTATCCGGATTTTGCGCATCAAGCACGACCACAGATTTGATGGACGGCGCGAAAATGCCCTGGCCTTTCTGAACTTCTGGCTCTTGCAGACAATAGCGATCTGGTTGATACAACTGCCATTGACAATTCATTTACAAAAAAACCAAAGCGGGAGTTGGTCGATTTGGTCCACTGTCGGTCTGGCCGCATTTGCCCTGGGGTTTGTCTATGAAACCATCGCTGACTGGCAAAAATTCAGATTTCGAAATCAGCCGGGCAACTCGGGCAAATTCATGAATCGCGGATTATGGCGCTTTTCGCGCTATCCCAACTACTTCGGAGAAATGGTGATTTGGTGGGGACTCTTTCTAAGTCTGATTCCGGTGTACACCGGGTGGGGCTGGCTGGCGATGATTAGCCCCCTGTTCATTACATTCCTGCTGCTAAAGGTAAGCGGTATTCCCTTGCTGGAGCAAAGTATGCAGCAGCGCTATGGATCAGATCCCTTGTATCAGGAGTATCGCCGGAAAACCAGTCTGTTGCTGCCCTGGATCCCGCAACGTTAAAGCTGAAAACAACGATTGATAAAGCCATAGTGAACTCAATTCATGCGTTGCATCAGGCATTGCGTTTGTGCGGCCAATTCACATAATCGTAGTCAACCCGATTGTCTTCGTCAAACATGAAGTTCTGATCCAGCAGCCCTGCTGCCGGTTTGTCAAAATCATAGGTCAGTTCATAATAACGCCATACTTCGCGATTTTCCTGATCAAAGAATATGTGATCAGGTTGGCCCAGTTTTTGAATTAAAAGCGCTTTGGGCTGACCCATAAAAAAGCGGTAAATTTGACCGGGATGGTATTTGCCTGCCGGTGCTCCTGGTGGTATAATGTCCGCTTTGTCATTATTCATGTCCTCTTGATCTTTGGCACCCATTGTAATCCTCCTGACTGCATTGGTTAACGCCATTCAGTGTCATACCTCGGGCGCTATGCGCCGGTAGACGATCCTGGATAGTTTGGTCGATTGCCAGCCGACTGCTGGCGTCCTATCCTGCCTGCGAAACTGTGTACGCGCGGCCTCGGCTGGCTCGCGCATAGTGTCATTATGTAACAAAACCCGGCCCTTTTACGGCGCCGGGTTTCTGCAAACGTCGCGCTAGTCTGCTCAATTCTAAAACATGTGCGAAAGCTTGAACGCGGTGAAGCTTTCGTACGGGGAAGTGCCCCGGAAAATGGTGACGATAGTATTCTTTTGCCAGATCATACCGATGCCGGGACCATAAGCCTTGTGCATACCTTTGGGCTGCCATTCACTCCAGTCAGCGGCGACCCGGCCAATGTCGTAGAATCCCATCAACTGGAAGTCCATACCGCCCAGAAAACCGGTTTTGGCAAAGGTATAGCGACCTTCAATGTTGGCCATCGTCATTACTTTATCGACGAATTGGTTGGATGGATAACCGCGCAAACCGCCGGAACCGCCCAGACCTTCGGATTCTTCATTCATGGTATAGATGCGACCCTTTTCAAAGAAAGGAACATCGCCGAATGTTTCCTGGGCCTGCAGTCGATATGCAAATACAAATTCATCGCCCATTTTATTGAAAACGGAAGGCAGAATTTCGATGTACTGGCGCCAGGTTGCGGTTGCGCGGTGGAACTGATAGTGGCTGCCTGTGGCCTTGCCGACACCTTCATAATGCAAATCAGTAAAGATGCCGCTATTGGGGTTCAACTCTCTGGCACGTGGACGCGAGTCATACGCCAGGGCAACACGGACGGCATTCACAAAACGCGGATCGCCCTCGCTGATGGCATCATAGCCATAGGGCTGCTCGATATCCACCAGGGTTTTGGAGTTGGCCTCGGCTTCTCCACCCTCGCGACGATCATAGTAGGATTGAACCTTATAACGCTGGCCGCGAAAACCAAGGAACCACTTAAAGTCACTATTTCCAATAAAATTCTCGGTACTGAGCTGCACATAGGGCCGCGTGCGGTCATAAGCGAAAAAGCGATTCTGGCGTTCGCGCAGGATGCGACGCCCTGGATTGACCGCCGACAAGTTGGCGATATTGCCGACCGGATCGCGGAGGAAATTTTCGTTTAAATTCAGTTCATCCGCCCATTTGTCGCTCAACCACCCAAAGGCATCCGTACCTTGCAAGTCCTCGCCGGTAATAATTGTTTTCTGAGAGGGAATATTCTCATTGATGGCGACCTTGCCTTCCTGGATTTTTTGCTGACGGCGGATATCATGCTCGTTGCCATATCCATAATATTGCGCTAACAAGGTGCGCGCATAGGCCAGTTTACCTTTGACTCGCAAGCCCGTTCCAAACACGTCCAGCACATCTGCGTAGACTGCATGATCTTCGTAACCTTTCGTGGATGCAAGGTATTGGGCCCAAATCTGCACAGAAAAGGGCTTGTAGTCCTTGTGGGTTTTGGTGGCCGTAACTCGCAAGCCGTATGTAAATCCGATGTCGTCGTCGTAGGAGGGCAAAGGCAAGGGCGTAAATCCCCAACCGTAGCTATCTTCTTCTTCGGACCAGAGTGAGGCTGGCAATGCCAGCAGAGAAAAAATGAGCAGGAGTGTTGATAGTTTCTTCATGATCTCTTAGTAGCTCCGTTTGGCCGCAAAATGATAATTCAGGGTGGCATCACCATTTACCGCTGCTGATGACAGGACCACAGTAAAGGAGCCTTTCAGTTCGCCTTCCGTTTTATCTGCAATGAAGCTGTTTACAGCGATGTTATAGCCCACATTGGGATTGATGCTGACCGCTGTTTGCGCCAGCGTCAGATTGTAGTCGGCCAGATTTTTAGTGGTATTGACTGTGCCTGCCATCTGGACTTCGTAGCCGAATGGATAGCCATTAAAGTGCGGCATAATCAAATATGTCTTTGTGCTTACATTGACGCCGGCCTGGCTTGTGAACAGGATTCGAATATTTTCATGCACGGTTTCTTGCTGGATTTGCTGTCCTTGGGAAATCATGGTAGCGCAATAGGCAGCCGCATCTACTGTGATCGCAGTACAGGCGTCCATTGTGGCTTCCCCTTGCCAGTACAGTCCCCCCAGATCAACGAGTCCGGCACTAAACAGAGCAGCTTGTAATGCCTGCTCCTCGAATGTCAAATCGTCCGTGCTCTCTTCCGCTTGAGCACTACAATGATTGAGTTGCAGTGTAGTTGCCAGCAGCAACGCCACCAAAAGAGTAGTTCTTCGCATAGTGCTACCACCCACACCCCGTCAGCCTCTTTTGGTCAATGACTTTTTACAAACAGTGCTATTTTTTTAGTTTTTTTGCTGGTTTACTATGATATCAGATTCTTTTGTAGTCATCGAAATGCAATTATGACTAGTTTGGCAAACATCAAGGGGCAAGCAGTCGCCAGCAGACTCCTGGAAAACAGCCTGCAACAGGGGCCGCCACCACTATTGATACTGCATGGTCCAGAAGGCACAGGGCGGTTTTTGGCGGCCCTGGCCTATATACAACATAGCCTGTGCGAGACTGGAACTGCCTGCGGCGTTTGTGTGCCCTGCAAAAAAATTCTGCAAAACATGCACCCGGATTTAATCCTGTTTCCGGCTGAGCGCGTCAGCATTGGCAACCCTGATCATCCGGAACCCTTTAGTATTCGCTGGTTAATACGAAAACGATTGGTGTATCAGCCGCACGAAGCGCGCTATCGATTCGTTGTCTTTCCCCGAGCCGACCTTCTGTTGACCGAAGCAGAATCAGCGCTGTTGAAGACCCTGGAAGATGCGCCGGAGCACACTCGCTTCCTTATGCTGACCCACCGCCTGGACCAGCTAAGCCCGACCATTCGCAGCCGCGCGGTCACTGTCCCCTTTTACGGCTTGTCCAGTCCGGCTATGCGCAGTATTCTGCCCGACACTGTTTCAAACGATGACCTGACGATCCTGGGCGGCAGCCTGGATCAACTGGAGTTGCTGCACAGTGATTTGACAAACGATATGGCCACTCGGATCGAGGCCGCCCTGCGCCATCCCGTCTCTTTGCTTGATCTGGAAAGCTGGCTTATATCCCTGGAGAAAAACTCGCCCGGGACTGGCACGACATATTCAGCCAGTCTGAGTTATCCGGAACTGCTCGATTTTTTTGGTTTGTTGCTGTTGATGAAAACCGAATCGCATAAGCGCTTCAAACAAATCGCCCCGCTCATTTTTGAATTCAAGGGCACCCTGCATCGCAAGGTGGCCGGTATCCAGGTTTTTCTGGTGGCCCGTTTATTTCATCAGTTGCACACGACTCTATTCAGCCGTTGATGCCAGCAGTGTTTCAATATCGCTCGCTATACTGTCCGGTTTCGTGTCCGGGCTGTAACGCTTGACCACCTGGCCCTGGCGATCTATCAGGAATTTGGTGAAGTTCCATTTAATGGATTTCGTACCGAGGGCGCCGGGTTTGCGCTCCTTTAACCAGGTGTACATTGCGTGCGCCTTTTCGCCATTGACATCCACTTTGGCGAACAAAGGGAAAGAGACATTAAAATTCAGGCTGCAAAAGGATTGGATTTCGGACGCATCGCCCGGTTCCTGGGAGCCAAATTGATTGCAAGGGAAACCGAGCACCTGAAATCCCTGATCTCTGTACTTCTGATATAAATCCTGCAAACCGTCATACTGCGGAGTAAAACCACATTTACTGGCCGTGTTGACCACCAATAGCACCTGGCCCTTGTAATCAGCCATGGATTGCATTTGCCCATCAATTTTTTGGGCTTCGAAATGATAAATTGTGTTGGTATTCATAGTACAACAAATAAGGTCTATCAAATTGATTGTCCATATTTATTAAGCGCATTGGTTTAATCAATCCAGTTTTTTATTTGGCCTGCACCATCCCCGCCTGGTCCGGGCGGCTTGCCTTGCGATAAAGAAACTAGATCTGAATCGATAGCCTTCGATTGCCCCATTCACCGGGTTGGCCTTGAAATCTACCAGGTATGGATGTTTGGCAATGCTGACAGCGTCCCTGCTCGTCCAGCTGGTAACCGATAATCTGGTAACCATCACGCTGCACCAGGGGTTGCCCGCATTGATGACAGCGACTGCTTTGGGATTGCGGCGCAACAATATTGCCGGTATAACAGTAGTGCAGTCCACATTTCTCTGCAATCTGTCGAGCCCGTAACAGCGTCCGGGCGGGGGTGCGCGGTCGATCGCGCAGCTTGTAATCCGGATGAAAGGCGCTAAAATGCAACGGCACGTCCGCCCCGAGATGATTCACAATCCACTGGCACATTTTTTCAAGATCGGCGGGGTCGTCATTGGCTCCCGGGATTACCAGGTTGGTGATTTCCAGGTGGCAATTTGTTTCATGATAGATATACTGCAGGCTTTCCAGCACCGGGGCCAGTCGAGCACTACAGTACTGCTTGTAAAAAAGTTCCGAAAAGCCCTTCAGGTCCACATTGGCCGCATCCATCCATGCAAAGAACTCTGTACGCGCGCCGGCATTGATATAAGCGGCACTCACAGCTACGTTTTTAATCCCCAACTCTCGACAAGCCTGGGCCACATCGACGGCGTACTCCAGGAAAATCACAGGGTCGTTATACGTATAGGCCACACTTTTGCATTGATTTTGATGAGCAGCCCGAGCGATCGCCAGGGGGCTGGCATTGCGCGCCGCTGTTTCCAGCTGACGCGATTTGGAGATACTCCAGTTCTGGCAGAAACTGCAGGTCAGATTGCAACCGGCAGTGCCAAAGGACAATACAGATGTGCCCGGATAAAAATGGTATAGCGGTTTTTTTTCAATCGGGTCAATGCAAAAGCCGCTCGATCGGCCGTAGGTATTGAGCACAATTTGATCTTGCTGGCGTTGCCGTACAAAGCACAAACCGGCCTGACCTTCCTGTAGCTGGCATTCGCGAGGGCAAAGATCGCACTGAATCTTGCCGTTCTGCAGGCGATGATAGTGTCGGCCGGGGTACACCAAAGCGGAGCGTCAAATGCTAAAGTTCATTACTGATGCCGGATGAATCAGCAGAACTAGCAGTCGTGTTGTCAGGCGTTAGCGTTTACAAACAAGGTGGCCTGAGCGGTGGTAATGCGCCGGTTTTGCGTCGGCGTGTATCCAACCCGCATCTCCTGGTTCAGAGTTTCCCCGGTCGCGCTCAACAGCCGCTGAATGGAAGCCGTTGTATCTTGCAGCAGTTTTTGATTGGATTGCACCAGCTGTTGCACCTGCTCGACTTTTAGGCGGTAGGCCTCTACCAGCAAACGGCAGTTGGAGGCCGCTTTATCGCCTGGGTCCGATTGCAGCCATTCCAGGATTACGCTGAAACGGGGTTCCGTGTGCGGATCAATGCCTTGCCACAGGTCTTGACGTTGTGTCAGCATCTCATCCATTCGCATTTGGGTTTCCTCTTCCCGGGCTGAAATTTCTTTCAACTCCAGGGCGTTCATTTTGATGATTGCGCTGCGCTTGCCGGTTTCCAGTTGTTCAAATTCAATCAACAATTCCATTTCACGAGTTAAATGCTGATGAACGAGTTCGGCCTTTGGTGTGTTGCTAGACATGATACGTACCTGACTAGAATTTCGACCGACCTGGCAAAAACTTGAGAATAGAAGTTGCCCGCTTGCGGAACGCCGTGATGCTGTAATGTCAGCCCTGCTCGCAATGGGCTCATGCATCTCGGCCGGCCAATTTACCAAAGAATCCAGGCCTTTTGCACAAGGTGCAGAAACCAGGTGTAGGGAATCCAGACCCGCCCGGACTGCCCCCAATCCGGCCCGGCGCTGTTCTGGATCAGAAAAGCATTGCGTTCGTTGTCATAGCCGACAACGCCCAGCGATTGTCGTCCAGCGCTTTTACCGGCCGGGTATTCCCAGGTGTCTTCATCCAGATCCAGAAAGTTTTCGGCAATGTTCAGGGTGACCATCACAACCGTGTTTTGATACACATGGGCCTTGACCTGATCCAGATCCATGAAATCTACCCGAGCAAAGCCGCGGCTGGCGTGGCGGACCGCGTCGTGAATGGCCTGGGCATTGGGTCTTTGCAACAGATTGATTTCATCATACGGCATATAGCGGTAATGAGCGCAGCCGGATTCGGTCAGGAAGCCCAGCGTTTCGTAGAGCTCCAGGCCAATGTCTTTGCCATTCACCAATTGATTATAGATAAAAGCCGGCGAACAGATATAATCGGTCTCTTTTTTCTTGATGCGATAGTGCTGACTGAGGGCCAGATAGCCGGCTGCCCAGGCGCTGCCGCTCGCTTGCCGGCCCTGATTGCCGGCCTCAACCAGAAAGGGCATTGTGTAGCTTTGGGGAGCGTCCGCTGGCAAGCTGACCAGAGCCAGCGGGATTCTGATTTCCTGGTCTGTCCAGCTCTCAGTGACCGGAAATTGCTCGATTTGCCATGCCGGACGGGAGTCAAAAAACCGGTTTTGCAGCAAGTGGCAGCCGGAAGCAAATAAAAAAAGTATAACCAGGGAAACGCCAATATTTCTGGTTCGGGATAGCGATAAATAATTGAAAAAAACCATAGACCTGTTCCACTTGATTCGCACTAATGAATTCTGGTATAACTTCGGCAGCTATCCTGAATGTCCCGATACCATAATTGGCCGGACAGCACAGGCCTGGGCCACCGGAGAAATATGGCAGTACAACAGGATTGTCATTGGAATGTAAATTTCAATAGGCAAAATGCAAAACAAGGCAGGCAGGCAGGCATGAGCGATTCTGAAAACCACGATTACCTGGACAACATTCACGCGCTGGTAAAAAAAATTGAATTATTTGAAACCGAACTGGATGTAATCGACAAGCACTCCAGCAAATTGCGCAATTACCTCAAGGAGGGTGATGACATATCGGTTGATGTACTGGCCAAATTATCAACCCAATTGCATGACTTTGTCGAAAGCCTCGAAAATCATCACGCAGCGGAAAGCAAGCCGGACCAGGCAGCAGTCGACCGACTGAACGAGCAATACCACACCATTATTGATTCTTTTGGTTAAGGACTCATTGGCAAGCGTCACGGACAAGTGTTATGAATAGCAATTCAATCTTTATTCGAGCAGCCTGGATTCTGGTTTTCACTGCCGCTGTGGGCACAGTCAAACTCAGAGGGCAGGAGGCAGAGCCCTATCATGTTCAGACAGTTACCGTGTCTGGTTCCCGGATTGTTAATCTTGATAGTTCTGCTGTCAATGACAGGGCGGATCAGCAGAATCATACCTGGTGGTTCACATTCAAGAAGCTTACGGTTAGCAGCGCTACTGCGGAAGCATTGAAAGGAGGAACGTCGATCGACAAACCAGGCCTGGATTGGCAAGCCGCTCTAATCCCTGGCAATGTGTATAAAACAAAAGAAGGACCGGACACTGTATGGCTGAAAAAAGTATTTTATCTGGACTCTGATCGCGATCACAAGGCTGCCTTGAGTTTACATCTGGGTCGAATAACAGACCGTGATATTGTGTACTTAAACGGACAGGAGATCGGCCGGACTGGTCAATGGGACACAAAAATTCCTCAGGCATATGACAAAGATCGCATTTATGATATACCAGAAGGTATTCTGCGCTACAAAGCAGATAATGTGATCCTGATTCATGCTCAAACAATCTTCAAGTCCGAGATTGGACCCGTAACCGGAGTTACCGAAATTGGTCCCTCCAGTCGCATTTGGGCCAAGCATTATAATCGTAACTATATCGAAGTTCTTTTCTTGATGCTCTACGCTGCTGTCGCGGGCTACTTTTTGTTTTTATTTATTCGGCAACTGAAAAGTAAAGAAAATTTATTTTTTGGCGTCTTTACAATGTTGCTGATCATTTATCAGTTCTGCCGCACACAAATAAAGTATGAACTGGGCTTTGATTTGTTGACTATGAAACGGGCCGAATACTTTGCCCTTTTTTTTTTTTTTTTTTCATTTTACTTTTTTTTGCGATCTTTTTTCGGGTTGCCTGTCAACAAAATTATACTCTTTTAAGATTTTATTTTTTTGGTTTTCACTTTAATT
>JAGRNA010000212.1 GCA_020441005.1 Leptospiraceae bacterium | reverse complement strand
CTGTAAACCGGCACTAACTGCGACCCACCGTGGGCAGAAAGTCTGACCCACCCTGCAGGCAAAGTATCTGACCCACCTGAACCGGCATTTTTTGTGACCCACCCTGAGTCCCATTGAGCTTCACAAATGGGAGGAAAAGGTGGCCAGGAGAAAATCAATGTCGGAATACAGAGAGATTATTCATCGTCTGCGCATCAAGCAGAACATCCGTGAAATACAACGGGAAACCGGGACTCACCGGACCCTGATCCGCGAGATCAGGAACATAGCGATTGAAATGGGCTGGCTGACTGCTGGAGAGGCGCTACCGGATGAGCACATCATCCAGGAGGCCCTGGGACGCAATCGTCAATCAAGGCAGCGGATTCATCCCCTGGATGCCTTTCGGTCCGAGATCGAGGGCTGGTTGCAAGATGGCCTGACAATCCGCCTGATGCATCAGTTGATACAGGACCGCCATAGCTGCGATGAAAGCACAGTCCGTCGCTACGTAAGGCGTTATTTTCCGAATCTGCCCAGGGCCGTGATCCGGCGCGATACACAGCCGGGAGAGGTGATGGAGGTGGATTTCGGCGACCTGGGCCGCATGTATGATCCAATTGAAAAACGGAACCGTAAGGTTTATATATTTTCAGCCAGACTGCGGCATTCACGCCTTGCATATCGTGAACGTGTGTATGATCAAAAGCAGGAGACATTCTTCCAATGCCACATCCACGCCTTTGAATTCTTCGGCGGCGTGCCGCACAAGATTGTTATGGATAATCTGAAGGCGGCAGTCATCAAGGCCAGCTATCAGGATCCGCTGATCAACAAGGCCTATCGATCTCTGGCCGAACACTATGGTTTTTTAATCAGCCCCAATCTGCCGCGCCGGCCGGAACATAAAGGCGGGGTTGAGAACGATATCAAGTATGTGAAAGGCAACTGCCTGCCGCTCTTCATCCAGCAGCAAAAGAGACTGGGCCGCACAATTCCGGATGGCGCCTTGTTTGCCGACTTTCTGGAGCAATGGGCAGAGCGTGTATCTCATCGTGAGATTCGCTGTATCGGCCAGCCGAGCCATCTATTTAATTCAGAAGAAAAGAGTATGTTATTGCCATTGCCCGGGGATCGCTGGGAGCCGGTGCAATGGGGCGAGCGCAAGGTTCAGCTGGACTGGCATGTGCAGATCGGAACGGCTTACTACTCGGTTCCCTGTCGCTATGTCGGACAGACAGTGCAGGTATGTATCGGCCCCCGTCTGATCCGTATCTTCAGCGGAAATCGTGAAATCGCCCGTCATTTGGCCGTTACCGGCAAATACAAGCGCTCTTCCCGGCCGGAGCACGCACCGCCGGAGCGCAGTGCCTATCTGCAGATAACCAGCCAGGGGCTGCTGCGTGAGGCTGAGTATGCCGGTGAATCTGTGGCAGCCGTTGCCGAGATTATTCTGTCAGACAAGGCAGTCGACGGGATGCGTCCGGTGCGGGCCTTGCTGTCGCTCTCCAAAAAATACGGCAAAGAGCGGTTACAGTCGGCCTGCCAGCGCGCCCTGGATTTCGATACCCCGGCCTATCGCAGCGTCAAACTCATTCTGCAGGGAAAACTGGACCTGCCGGCAGACTCAGTCCATCAGGCTGTTGAAACACCGGACTTCAGCTTTAGCAGGCCTGGCAGCTATTATTCGCTAAACTATTTAAACTAAATAACAAAAGGAGAAACCAATGAAAAACGAAACAAGGAGAACACAATGAACGATGCCGCGTTACTGCTGCCCAAGCTGTCGCGCCTGCGATTGTCCGGTATTCTGGAAAACCTGGATGCCCGGCTGGAGCAGGCTGTGCGGGACAAGTGGTCATTCAGCCAGTTCCTGCACATGCTCTTCGATGATGAGATCGCGCGGCGAGAACAGCGTCAGCTGGGATTGCGGCTGACCAAAAGCGGACTGGACCCGGTAAAAACACTGGAGACTTTCGACTTTTCCTTCAATGCCCGAATCCATGAGCCGGCTATCCGGCAACTCGCTACCGGTGATTTTCTGAATCGCAAGGACTGTGTCTTTTTGCTCGGTCCGAGCGGGGTTGGCAAGAGTCATCTGGCTCAGGGCCTGGGACACTCGGCCTGTCGTAAAGGATATGATGTGATGTTTCGCCGGACTTACAGTCTGTTGAAATGGATCCGGGCCGGAATTGGTGATGGGAGTTATGAGAAGCGTCTGCAAACAGTCGTCAAAATACCACTGCTGATTCTGGATGACTTCGGTCTCAAACCCCTGTCGGAGGATTCCCAATCCGATCTATACGAGATCATCTGCGAACGCTATGAAAAAGTGCCTACTATTATCACCAGCAATCGCGATATGGGAGAGTGGATCACTATCTTTGCGAACCCGCTGATGGGTGCTGCAGCCATGGACAGGTTGGTGCATCGGGCCATCCGGATTGTCATTGAGGGTAAAAGCTATCGCATGGAAAACTTTGTCAGAAAGA
>JAGRNA010000026.1 GCA_020441005.1 Leptospiraceae bacterium | reverse complement strand
TTCCTGATCAGCCAGAAGTACACGGGTCAGGCACATTGCACTACAAACCACTTCTTTGAAGTGCAATGTGAACCCGAGCACCTGCCAATGGCAGGTGTCCAGACTACGATTTACGATTATGAGACCGGCTTTTATAACTACAAGGCCCGGATGTACGATCCCGAGACGACCCGCTTTCTACAGACCGACCCGAAGCACAAGGACATGGCCGGCTGGAGCAACTTTGATCGCTACGGCTACGTGCACGCGAATCCGGTGATGCTAATCGACCCCAGCGGCGAGATCATCATGGAGGTGATCAGTACGGCACTGGCCACGGCAGCCGCGGCAGCGATCGCAACAGTCGCTCTGGCAGCTGCAGCCATCTATACAATCCAAACGGTGGCCGCTGCAACTGCTGCTACAACAGCGGCAGGGCTGGTAGCCGGCACAGCCATTACCGCTGGTTTAGTAGCTCAGTATGCACTTGAATCCGCCACCATGTGGATCACCGCAGGGGCGGCCTTTGTGGGCGCACAGGCAGTGATTGCAACTGGCCTGGCATTAAGCGTTGCCGGCGGCATCGCTGCCGCAGGTGCGCTTGCAAGCTTTCTGGTTAGTGGCGGCATACTGTCAGTTGTTGCTACAGCGTTAACCATTTCTACGATGGCTTTAATTGCAGCGACTGCCACTGCAGCTACCTTGCAATCGCTCGCCTGTCAATTGAGCATGGGCGGCTGCACGGGCTACGTGGCCGGCGGCCTTGGTGGTTCCAGCACCAACCACCTGGTCTGGGATGAACAGGCAGCCCGGGCCGGTGCATTCCTGGGCGCGGCGATACAGGGGGTTGCGATAGGGGCTGTAGTTGCCTGGAAAGTTTGGGCAGTTGGGGGCTTGAAGAACTACGTATTACAAGAGTTGGCAGTAGAATATGAAACTTGGGAGGCAATTGAACTGGGCACGCAAGTATATGATTGGATTTCATATGCCAGCTTAACACACTCATTTGTAACCTTGCAATTTGATAAATTTAGTTGGGATTTCTTTGCAGCTTTTAATGAGTCGTACTTTGTGCCTTCGAGTGGTCTATTGCTTGGTTTACAGAAGCTGTACACAGAAACGGTAAATTATTATGAAGGTTTATTGTGAGCATGAGCGGATTCCGTTATTGCTTGGTACTTGTTTTTGCCGGCTTTGGAGCCTGCGCATACGGACAACCAAAATCAGAAGCATTGCAAGTGCCATCCGAAAACAATCATCTTATTTTCTTTACTAAATCGCTGACTAATCAACCCGGCTACTTGCAACGTCACAAGATATGGGAAACACAATACGCTGACGTAACTTGGTTAGAAACTTACTCAATAATGATTTATGTAAAATATGCCAACGCAGGTAAATTCCACTATATCAATCCTGATTGGAGATGGCACCAAAAAAACTACCCACCTGATTATCATGCTTATAGTCCACGTAAAAGAATTAGGCAAAAGCTTTTCCGTTTCAATTGCATGTATAGTTTGCCACTACCTGCAGGCGCAAATAGCTATTTAGTTCTCATAGGCTCTTTCTGTCATGGAAATCCGCATAATAATTCAAAGCTAGCTAGCCAAATAAGTAAATTTAAGGCTTTCGATCTCAAACCCAACGAATCAATCTATTTAGACTTAAATCCGGAGGACCTGAGTAAGTCCACTCTGACAGTCATACCCACCCCCACCGATGACGGGCCGTGTGAGTTCCGGGACAAGTATTTAAAAGAACAGGCGGAGAAACGCAGGCCGGCGATTGAGGACAAATCGCTGTGATGGACACGGCTCCGATTACCTGTCAACTGAGCATGGGCGGCTGCACGGGCTTCCAGGCTGGCGGCGATGATTGCTACCCGATCGGAGAGACATGCCAGCCGTAAGAGCCATGCAATCGATGAACGTAAAATATTGATCAACAGGCAGGTAAAAAAATGAAAGTAACGAGTAAAATATTTTTGATGCTTCTGGTCGTGACCAGCGCCCATAGCTGCGCGTATGTGGATCTTGATCCAAATACCGTTTCGGGCAAGGAGGCTAAACAAATCATAGCAGATCGTTTGACGCTCAATTTGATCATCTATGGCATCGGGACGACCCTGCCCAACTCGCAACTCGCATCCCAGGCCATAGAGGGTCTGATGGTCACGATTCTGACACCGGATTTGATTGGCCTGGATGAAAAAGTTGAATATGCCCGCAGCGATGTCGAGAGCTGTGCGGATGCTGTGTTTCTGTTCTCCTTTTTTGTATCTACCCGCTGGTCGCCTTTTGTATGCGCGGTCTCCGACCCGCCGATCACTATCCCATTGGTAAACACAAAGTTATAATCAGCTGGCCGACAGAGGCGTGCGCAATGATTGTTCAGGGTAGCGGTGACGGCAATCCTGCCAACACGGCCAGCGTCACCCTCAGTGACCCAGGCGATCTCGGTGGTGCAAAGCAAGGGCTGGCAAGCACAGGACCAGTGAACATGCACAGTTCGTCGCCGGGGCGGCCATCACGAGTCTGGATTCGTCTCGATACGCTGCCGCCACAGCCGAAAGTGGCGCCAGCACTCGACGACCTTTTGAGGACACCAGGAGCACGGAGCTTGTACAGGGTATCAGTAACGGCAATCCAGCTAACAGGGCTAACACCAGCCTCAGTGACCTCGGCGTTCTCGGTGGTGCAAAGCCAGGGCTGGCAAGCAGAGGACCAGTGAACATGCACAGTTCGTCGAGTAATTTCGGCAGCGCTCGCGCGAACGAAATTGTATCGAGACGCACGCTCAGTCAATACAGCAACCGAGCCTGGTTCCAGGCATTCTTTACTGTGCACGGTAGCCACGGCGCTGCCGGGCAGATGCGCGGGCAGTATCTACAAGCCTACGTGATGACCTGCAAGTTCAGCGGTCTGACGCAACTGCTATGGACACTCATCGCTTTCAGCCTCTGTTACCTGCTTTTGGGCCTGCAAATGAGGTCCGCCGCGTCTGTTTGCTACCGCACCCGGGGCAGTATTTGGCGTAAAACAGATCGAGGACCTGGTCTGTCAGATCCTCGAAGTACGCTCTGTTTACAGGAAGGTCACCCTCCCCCTTTCTTTGGCCGCTGTGCGGATTCGAATTACCAGATCATCAAGGATTGCCTTCGATGAACACCTCGACTCGCCGGTTCGCGGCCACATTGCCAGCCTTGTTTGTACCCGGCAAGGGCACATCGTTGGCCCAGCCTTTGGTTTCGGCGATCCGACTGCTGGAAATTCCCAGCTGATTGGCCACCATTTCGGCCCGGGCTTTGCTCAAACGATCATTGGTAGCCCGGCTGCCGGTACCATCGGTGTGGCCCCAAATACTGACTTTTGTCTCCGGATATTTTTCCAGGGCTTCCGAAAGGGTGCTCACATTACTGGATGCTACACCGCGCAGATTGGCGCTGCCAGTCTCGAAGGAGATATCGCCATCCATTTTAACTTTCAGCTTTTCGGTTTCGCCACCTGCTCCAGCCACTTTTTCCAGCTCAATGCCGCGCGAGCCAAACTGGTCTTCCATATCATCTTTCATCAGATCCAGATAGAGACCGGTTCCAAGGCCAGCCAGGCAGCCGACGCCGAGGCCAACCATTTTACCGTTGTTCTCGGCCTTGCGCTTTTTAAAAATGGCAAAGACATCATTGCGACGGTCCTTGTTGCTTTTCTTGCGCTGCGCTTCATCATAGATTGTGCCCGCCAATAAACCGGCGGTACAACCGATGCCGGTGCCAATGATTGTATTTTTGTATTGCTCAAAGGTCTCACAAGATGTAATCACCAGCGAGCTGGACAGCAGCGCTATAGCAGCGATCTTGCCTGTTTTTGAATTCATAGTCTCATTTCTCCCATATAGAAATCTTGCTGCAAAAAAATCTGTACCCCAGAATTCCTTGCTGTTTATGCTTTCCAAACATGTTTATGGACGGCCGGCAACAAGCCAATTTCATTTTTTTTACCCGACCTTTGTAAACTTTCGGTAAAACTTTGTCATTCCCGGCCGCAGCCGCCAAGGGTCCCAGCAGGCAATTCCTTGTGTTCCGGGCTGCACCGGTTCAGCGTTTCACGAATTATCTTTGTTGACCGCTGCTTCGTCGCTCAGATTTTATCGGTATCGGGCCTGACGCTGCAATCCGGATACCAGAATACAGAAAGCGGCAAAGCGCCTGAATTGCGCAGGAGTAATAGACATGATTGAGAATAATTATTTTGATGATAACCAGGATTTGATGGATTTCTTTCAGTACGCTGTTGACTGGCCGGAAATCGTGGCGGCCTACGAGCTTGGCTTTAAGGATAACAAAAAATACCAGGAAACCAGCGATGAAAACCTGATGTATGCCCCATCGACTGTGGATGAAGCCGTTGAAATGTATAAAATGACCCTGACATCGGTAGGCGATATTGCTGGCAATTTTCTGGCTCCGCGGGCATCCAAAATGGATGATACCGGCCTTAAATTCGCTAATGGCCAGGTTACCTTCCCGGCCGAAATGATCGAAGTCTATGAAAAACTGAAAGAGGCCGGCGTATTTGCCTATGGAATGAATCGCAAATATGGCGGTCTGGGCCAGGGCAGCACTGTGACCAGTATCCTGAACGAACTTCTGGCTCGCGGCGACGGGGCCTTCGCCATTGCCATCGGCTGCCTGAACCTGGCCGAAACCGTTGAGCGCTTCGGCGATGCAGAGATGATCAAGGAATGGGTCCCCAAAATGGCTGCAGGCGATGTGTTTGGCGCGATGGCGCTGACGGAGCCCAACTATGGCTCCGATCTGCCGAATGTACAGACCAAAGCCTTTCAGGACGAGAATGGTCACTGGAGGCTGACCGGGACCAAGCGCTTTATTACCCATGGCTGCGGCTTTGCCGATTACCCGGCGGTGATCCTGACCCTGGCACGCACCGGCAGCACGACCAGCGGCGCCAAGGGCTTGTCGTTCTTCCTGGTGGAAAGTAAAGATGTCGAGATCGCCGGAATTGAGAAAAAGCTGGGATTGCACTGCTCGCCGACCTGCGAGGTTGTCTACGACAACGCGCCGGCTCAAATCATTGGCAAGGAAGGCTTTGGCCTTGTACGCTACGCAATGGGTATGATGAACACCGCTCGTCTGTCCATTGCATCGCAGAGCATGGGCATTGCCGCTGCGGCCTACGGGGAGGCGCATAAGTACGCCGGCGAACGAGAGCAATTCGGCAAGCTGATCAAGACGATTCCAGCGGTTGATAAAATGCTCAGCCGTATGGACCGTGAAATGTATGCCATGCGTTGCCTGTTATACGAAGCGGCCCGTTCAGTGGATCTATACTACTGGAAAACGACCGACATGGAACACCAGGGAATGGATGCCCGCGAAATCCGCAAGGACGAGCAAATCAAGGTTTGGGACAAGCTGGCCACCTTTTTCACTCCGCTGGCCAAATACTATAACTCGGAGTTATGCAACAGCATCGCCTATGACACCATCCAGATCCATGGGGGATCCGGGTTTACGGAAGAATACGACGCCGCGCGCATCTATCGCGACGCCCGGATTACCAATATATATGAGGGCACAACCCAGATGCAGGTGCACGCCATCATCGGCGGAGTAGCTGCCGGGATGAGTGATAACGGTTATGTGCGCGACTATATCGAAGGCGAATTGAAACGCTTCACTCCCTCCAAAGAACTGCTGGCTGTGCGCGAGCTATTTGAAAAAGCCGCTGCGCTCTATAAGACCATTGACGGTAGCGACAATAAAGAATACCGCGCCTTCGAGGCCGTCGAGAGCGCGGCACGATTTGTAAACGGTATGCTGATGGAGCGCAATGCCGAGCGCATGCCCGCCGACAAGCAAGAGCGCTACAAGGCCATGGCCCAGGCCTATCATCTCGATAGCAAGGCCCAAATTCAAGCCAACCTGATCAAACTCGAAGCGGCCCAGGCCGCCTGATGTGATTTACAGACCAACCCGGGCTGGATTGCAATTCCATGCCGGCCCGGGGCAGCTGGTCAAAGTCGGCTGGATTGCCGGGGGCACTGCCTGGACCGGCTAACGAAAAAAAAAGGGGAGCATCCACTCCCCTTTTTATTTCGGGATGACTGGATTTGAACCAGCGACCGCACGCCCCCCAGACGTGTGCGCTACCCCTGCGCTACATCCCGTTTGTGATCCCTCTTGTACGGGATCGATAACAATTTTTTGCTCTGGTCTTGTCCGTCAAGCACGAAGAAGATTGAGCCGGCCCTTTCTCTTGCTTGCCGTGCTGTTGGCTAGCCTGAATCTGGGCTTTCTATGGAACTCAAAGACTCCGTCGTCGTAGTGACCGGCTCCGCAGCCGGATTGGGCAAGGCCATGCTGCAACGCATGGGCCAGGCCGGGGCCAAATGCATTGTTAGTGATGTCAATGCACCGGCTGTCGCCAGCACGCTCGGTGAGCTAAAAAATGCTGGCATCGAATGCAGCAGTTTTGTGTGCAATGTGACGAGCGAATCCGAGGTCGAGCAACTATGCCAGTTTGCCGTGCAGCAGTATGGACGCCTGGACGTGGTCGTTGCCAACGCCGGGATTTTGCGCGATGGACTGCTTATAAAAACGGATCGTCAAACGGGGGCCATTAGCGGCAAGATGAGTCTGAAGGACTGGCAAGCGGTGATTGATGTGAATCTGACAGGCGTCTTTCTAACGGTCCGGGAAGCGGCCTGCCAGATGATTTCCCAAAAACAAGGCGGCGTAATCATCCCGATTTCATCCATTTCCCGGCATGGTTTTCGCGGCCAAAGCAATTATTCCGCCAGCAAGGCCGGCGTGGCCGCCATGGTACCGCTTTGGGCCGAAGAACTGGCCCGCTACAAGATCAGAGTAGCCGGCATCGCACCGGGATTCATTGCCACAGAAATGGTACTCGCGCAAATGAATGAGCGCGCCCGCGAGGCCTGGGAGGCTCGCATCCCGATCGGCCGGCTGGGCCAGCCAGATGAAATTGCGAAAAGTGTCGAGCATATCATCACCAATGATTTAATAAATGGTGTCATCCTTGAGGTATCGGGTGGAGTGCGCGTTTAGTCCGGGGACCAGAGCGCCGGGATCCGCAAAAACATGAATCAAATTCTACAAGGCATTCCGGCCAGCGAAGGGATGGCGATGGGTGTGGCGCGCCTGCTGGGCAGCATGGAGCAGCTGGTGCCCCTGCAAAGCCTTGCCAAAGGAGACATCCCCGCCGAAATCGCCCGTTTTGAAGCGGCAATTGCCACCAGCCGCCGTCAGGTGGAAGCCTTGCTAGCTGGCAGCAATCTGGACGACGATCTCAAGGCCCTGTTTGATATGCAGCTCCTCTTGCTGCAGGACCCCATGCTGATCGATCAAAGCAAGGAGAAGATCCAGAACAGGCGTATTAACGCAGAAGCGGCCCTGGCCAGCGAACTGGAGATACTCAAGAATTCAGTTTTTAGTGTCCGTGATCGCCAGATCAGCGATCATTTTAACGACCTGGAAGACATCGCCAACCGTTTGCTCAGCAACCTGATGGGCATCGAGAACGGCGATATCCGCATCCAGCAACTAACCGAGATGCCCCCCAATTCGATTTTGGTCGCCGAAACACTCAGTCCCTCCCTGATGCTGCATATCAATGGCATTGCCGGCATTGCTCTCGCGGCGAATCAGGTTTCGGATCACATGGTCCTTTTGGCACGCAGCCGCGATATGCCGGTGCTGGTGGGCATCGAAAACGTGATGAGCCTGGTGCAGACCGGTCAGCCTCTGCTGCTGGATGCTCTCAGCGGTATATTAATCATCAAACCGGATGAATCCTACCGGCAAATGTGTGCGCATTGGCAACAACAGCAGAGTTTTGAGAGCACGAACAAGGTGCAGTCCCCGGTGAGCACCATTGACGGCAGCCAGATCGAGCTATGGTGTAATCTGGGAGATCCCGGCTCTAGTCAGGACGTGCGCATTCTGTCGACAAGCGGAGTCGGGTTGTTTCGAACCGAGTTTTTATATCGGCAAACTGAAAGTGCAGTGCTTTTAATCCCGCACTACGCTTATACTTCCCCGTTAGCGGTCATTGTAGAAAAAC
>JAGRNA010000211.1 GCA_020441005.1 Leptospiraceae bacterium | reverse complement strand
ATGAAGAGCGCGATTATATGTACCGCTACTACGCGCATGATCCGGACTCACGGATCAATCTGGGAATCCGCCGGCGGCTGGCACCCTTGTTGGGCAAAAATCGCCGACGCATCGAGCTTTTGAATGTCCTGCTTTTTTCCCTGCCCGGCACTCCGATCATTTATTATGGTGATGAAATCGGTATGGGCGATAATCATTATTTGGGTGATCGGGACGGCGTACGCACTCCGATGCAGTGGGATGACGGCCGTAACGCCGGTTTTTCACAAAGCAATCCGCAGCAATTATTCCTGCCTGTGATTATTGATCCGGAATACCACTACCACACGGTCAATGTTGCCATTGAAGACCGTAATCCATCCTCATTGTTGTGGTGGATGCGCAGAATGATCAATATGCGTAACCGCTTTCAGGCATTTGCCCGCGGCAGTTTTGAGCACATACACTGCGAAAACTCGAATGTGTTCGCATTTATCCGGCGTCTGGATAGCGAGATTGTTCTGGTCGTGATCAATCTCAGCCGCTTTGCGCAATCCGTGGAACTGGAACTGGGCGAGTGGCAGGGCTATCAACCGGTGGATGTTTTCAGTCTAAACCGATTTGCCGTTATTCAGGCTCAACATTGGCAGTTAACCATGGGAATGCACGATTATTTTTGGCTGCAATTGCTGCCCGAAAAGAGGATCGAATCTCCGCCAGATTATGAGCCCCTTGAGCTGGACTGCCAGGAACCCTGGACCAGTATATTTGCCGGCCGGCTCAAAGAACGTATTGAATCGGAGCTGCTGCCCCGCTACCTGGGGCAGCGCAATAGCGCCGGACTGAAAAGAGCGCAAATTCGGAATGTGACGATACAGTCCAGTTCTATTATAAACACGACCGACCTGGAAGCGGTGTTATTACTGTTACGCGTTAGTTATAGCCAGGCTGAAGCAGACACAATTTTTCTACCGCTGGCAGCCTGTAGTGCAAATGAGGCTCTTGAATGGACTGCCAATAACCGTGGTTTAATCTTTGCCCGCATAGCCCAAACCGCCCGGTATTTGATTGATGCCGCCTGGCACCCCGGTTTTCACCGCTCTGTTCATCGAATCCTGATGGATGGCGGCTCAGAGGTCGGAGCACCGCCGGAAATCAGGTGTCAGGCGGATCAGGCCGGCAGTATAAATCTCGAACGACCGCGTGAAATCCATCTAGCCAAGGCCGGTCGCCGTAATACTACTTTTCTATATGACAATGGTGCTACTTTCAAGCTGTTCCGCCGGCTTGAACCCGGGATCAATCCGGATATTGAGATGATCAGCGCCTTGAACCGTAGTAGACCGGACAACAGACTGGTACCGGTCCATTTGGGTTCTTGTGCCTTGTTGTATAAAGATAAACAAAAATATGTTTTTGGAATGCTGAATCAGACGGTTACCAATACCGGGCTTGTCTGGCAAAGCAGCCAGGAAGCAGCCTTGCAGTTCTTTGACCAAATCCTGAGCGGCAAAACAGAGCAATTGGCCGGCGCGGCCTTTCAGCTCAATAATCCATTTAGTCCGCCCCAGGAAAAAGTAGTCAGCTTCCTGGAAGAAACCGCCGGATTACAGCTCAGCGCTTTGCGGCATTTGGCGAGTCAATTGGCTCTATTACATATACAGCTGGCAGAGATTGCTGCAGAACCGGATTTTCAACCGGAGAGCTTTAGTACATTATATCAGCGTTCCTTGTATCAAAGCATGCAAAGCCGGCTAAAGAAAGTGTATGCCTTGATCGACCGTCTGAGCCGGACTGGCGACGACCGGATGATGAATGCATGTAATTCTGTCCTGGCATTGCGACCGTCCATACTGCATGCATATCAGTTTTTGCTGGCTGCCAAACTCGAAGCGCGCAAAATCCGCATCCACGGCGATTTACACCTGGGGCAGATATTGCAATCTGGCGGTGATTTCATTTTTAAGGACTTTGAAGGCCGTGGAGATCGGGCGCTGAGTGAAAGAAGAATCAAGCGCTCACCCATACGGGATCTGGCATCCCTGATTCAGTCCCTGCATCGAGCCAGTTATCAGGCACTGCATCGCCAGATTCAGTTGCATGAGAAAGACATCGATTTCATCCGCCAGTGGATTCCGGTTTACTTCAGTTATCAGTCGATTGCCATGCTAAACAGCTACCATGAAGCCATCAAGGACAGTCAGCTGGTTCCCGCCGAATACGGCTCTTTTATCCAGTTTTATAGCGCCTTTCAATTTCACCAATCAATCACTACCATCGGCCGCAGCCATGAATTGTACAATGATCCGTTTGAAATTCAAACCGCGCTGCAGGCCTTGTTAGATGTGCACACCTTTATTAATGGAACAGCATCACCCTCTGCCGGAGAGCACCGATAATGTTCAAGCGCTGCAGCGGTGTTTTGCTGCCAGTATTCAGCCTGCCCTCCCGGCATGGCATAGGCGATATAGGCCCCGCTGCGCATGACTGGATCCAACAACTGGCCACAGCAGGGCAAACCTGGTGGCAAATTCTACCCTTGAATCCCGGCAATAAGGAAAACAGCTATTCACCATATTTTTCGAGCAGTGCGTTTGCTGCCAATCCCCTCCTGATCAGCCTGGAACAAATTTGTGCTCTGGATCTTTTGGATGAAAAAGATTTGGCTGAAGCGCCTTTTTTCGAAGCTGATAAAATTCAATACGAAGCTGTGCGGAACTGGAAGATGCCCTTGCTAAAAAAGGCCTGGCAGTCTTTTATCGAATCAGCCGACTCCACCCTGCAAGCTGACTTTCAGCACTACTGTCAGCAAGAATCGGACTGGCTGCTTGATTATGCCCTGTTTGAGATCTGTCAGCAGAAATTCGCCGGCGCCAGCTGGAGTGATTGGCCGACTCAACTACGCGACCGTCATCCGGATGCCATCCAGGAATTACAGCATACACAAAGCGATGCTGTTGCTTTTATACAGTTTTGTCAGTTCATCTTTCATCAACAGTGGGGCGAGCTTTTAGACAAGGCGCACAGCGTCGGTTTGCAACTCGTGGGTGATATGCCAATCTATGTCAGCTATGAAAGCGCTGATGTCTGGAGCAAGACGCACCTTTTCCAACTCGATCCAAATGGCAAGCCAACAGCTGTTTCGGGAGTGCCGCCCGATTATTTTTCCAGCACGGGCCAATTGTGGAATAACCCGGTTTATGATTGGCAGACTCATGCTACAGATCAATTCAGCTGGTGGTGCCGTCGCATGCAGGCCCTGCTACAACTATATGACATTGTGCGTATCGATCACTTTCGGGGTTTGGTCCAGTATTGGGCAGTGCCGGCCAATTCCAGTACTGCTATAAATGGATCCTGGCAGGACGTACCAACCGATGACTTGCTGGATGCACTGGAAAAAAGTGTCGACACATTTGCTGTCATTGCTGAAGATTTGGGGACGATTACCGAAGATGTCAAAGCCGTCATGTCGCAAAGGCAGTATCCCGGCATGAAGATCCTGCAATTCGCTTTTGGAACCAACAATCCACAGCATCCCTATTTACCGCATAATTACGAACGCAATTGCCTGGTGTATACCGGCACTCATGATAATAATACCAGCCTGGGGTGGCTGCAGCATGAATGCACCCCGGCAGAAAGAACTAATCTATGTCAATATTTGGGCCTGCCGGATGCGACGACTGATCACGTAATAGTCAAGAGCATGATCCGCCTGGCGATGGCGTCGATAGCGGACGTGACCGTGATCCCTGTTCAGGATCTGCTCGGTCTGGATCAATGTGCCAGGATCAACAATCCGGCTCAAGTTGAAAATAACTGGCATTGGCGATGCCGCCTGGATATGCTCGAACAAATTGATTGGGCCTGGCTGGCTGATTTGACCGGGCGCTATGCTCGTCAGTTGGAACACGAGGGCTGAGTCCCTCTGCTCGTCCAGGGCCATAAAATGATAGTCACAATAGAACAGGATGCGAATCAGACCAAATGAACGCCCCTAAACGTATTGCTGTTATGTTCGGTGGCAAATCCGCAGAGCATCAAATCTCGTTAATCTCGGCCCGCAACATTGTCGCAAATCTGCCTCGGGAAACCTATGAGCCGATTTTGATCGCCATTGATGCCGAACAAGGCTCGTTTTGGACGGCCGAAAGCTATACGGATCTCGTCAAACCGGGACCGCAAGGGGCAGCCACACTAGATTTAAACAAGGCCCAACGGCTCATCATCCGGCCCGGAGCAGACCAGCCCTTTTGTCTGGATACGAGCGATCGAACCCCTTTGCACCTGGATGCTGTTTTTCCCATTTTGCACGGACCCATGGGCGAGGATGGCAGCATGCAAGGCCTGCTGCGCATCCTGGGCCTGCCCTTCGTGGGCCCGGACCTGGCGGCATCCGCGATTGGCATGGACAAGGCTCTGATGAAGCGTATTCTGGAGCACAGCGGGATCGCGAACGCCCCCTGGCGATTTGTGCGCTCCCATGAAATCGACACTCTGGATGTAGATGACGTGGTCGCCGCATTAGGACTGCCATTATTCATCAAGCCGGCAAATATGGGCTCTTCCATCGGCATACGCCGGGTAGAGCAGGCTCCCGATCTACCGGCAGCGCTCCGGAATGCGGCCCGCTATGACACGCGCATTATCATCGAAAGCGCGATCCAGGGGCGTGAGATCGAGTGTGCCGTGATGGGCAATCAGAATCTGAAGGCCAGTCCGATCGGTGAAATCAAGCCGCTGGAGAATGGCTGGTATTCCTGGGATGCCAAGTATTTTCATACAGCCCAGGCTGAGTTGCTAATCCCGGCCGATCTGGATGCAACGACTGCTGCCAGAGTGCAGCAGACTGCCTTGCAATGCTACGCTGCCCTTGGTCTGGAAGGCCTGAGTCGGGTAGATATGTTCCTGACAACCACCGGTGAGATCTATGTTAATGAAGTGAACACCCTGCCCGGTTTTACACCAATCAGTATGTATCCCAAACTCTGGGAACATGCAGGGTTGATGATCGAGGATCTTTTGGATCAATTGATACAGCTGGCATTTGACCGCCACGCACAACGGGGTCTTTTGATCGACAAACCTGACATGGCCGAATAACCCGGTGCGCCCGGCCGGCTGATTTATAGTTGTAGGATCAAGCGATCGAGTGATGTTGGAGCGATGATCAGCTCGGTTGGTGTTTTAGGAACAGGTAAAATGGGCGGTACAATCGTACAGCGATTGCTCAAAAGCCGTTCATGGACCATCAAAGCCTATGACGCGCAGCCGGATCCCGAACTGACAGACAGCGGCTGCTATGTCAATGATATCGAATCCCTGCTGGGTTGTGACCTGGTGCTATTGGCTGTCAAACCAGCTGATTTCAACGTTGTGGCCAGGAACCTGACTGGAGCCAAAGCCGTATTAAGTATCATGGCTGGAGTGCCGGTTGCAACAATCAGCGCTCAAATCCAGGGACTGGCGGAGTCGGCCGTTGTGCGGGCCATGCCCAATCTAGGCGCCCTGATCGGCAAGAGTACCACCGGAGTCTTTTCTCTGAACGCGGCTCTGGCGCAGGAATGTGCCGGACTGCTACAAGCGATTGGATCAACGCATGTATTGCAGAAAGAAGACGATTTGCATGCCTTTACGGCCTTGTGTGGTTCCGGACCGGCCTATGCCTTTGCCTTTATCCAGGCCCTGGCGGAAGGCGCTGTCCAAAGCGGTTTGCCCTACGACCAGGCCCTACAGCTGGCGGCGGAAATGACCTTATCCAGCAGTGAATTGCTGCTAACAACCCGGGAACATCCATCTGTCTGGCGCAACCGGGTCACTTCACCCGGTGGAACCACGATCGCCGGTCTGGCTCGACTCGAAAGAGGCCGCTTGCATGCATCCGTTATGGATGCGATCGATGCAGCCACAAATCGCAGCCAGCAACTAAGCAAATCGTGAAGCCTCAAACAAGCGATTGAGGCCCGCTGTGCAACAGACCTGGAACCAATCGGGAAATTATTTGGTTGAGCCAGGTCCTGATTGGCAAATTGTGTCAATCAAATGAATTCCCGGTTGTGTAATACTGTATTTGATGAATCCATCAACAGGTATCATGAAAAGGATGATGTGGACCAGGATCTGATTAACCCGTACACGCCTGGCTCCTTTGAAGATTTATTACTGCGCAAAAACTGGATTGATACTGTCCAGTGGCATCTGGAAGACATTATCCGCAAACCAGAGAACAGCGGACCTGAAATTCAGAAATTGAAACAGCGTATTGACGCCTCCAACCAGGATCGAACCGACATTGTTGAGCAAATTGATGACCGGTTTGTAGAGTATTTCAGTAAATTCACGCCGCCCGCTGACGCTCGTCTGAACTCAGAGACGCCTGCCTGGGTGATCGATCGATTGTCCATTCTGGCTTTGAAAATATACCACATGCGGGAACAGACCATTCGCCAGGATGTCGATCAGGATCACATTCAGAGCTGTGAACAAAAACTGAATGTGCTCCTGGAACAAAGACGTGATTTAAGTCAAAGTCTTGATGAGTTGCTGGATGATATCGAGAAAGGCAAGCGCAAGATGAAAGTCTACCGGCAGATGAAAATGTACAACGATAAAAATCTGAATCCCGCTTTATATGGCCAAAAAAGCAACTAATACGCGCAAGGTCCGAACCAATCAACGACTGCTGGTGTTGCGCTTTTCCGCCATGGGCGATGTCGCCCTGCTGGCTCCGGTTTTAACCGCTATGGCCAGCCAGTACAAGGGCCTTTCCATCACCCTGGTCACCAGGAATGCCTTTGCCGCTTTCTTCACGAACATTCCCGGGCTGCAAGTCATCGGGGTCAACCTCAAGGACCATTATCGTGGCGTGTATGGGTTGTACCGCTTGTATCGGGAATTACGCAAACTGGGGCCGTATGATGCCGGAATTGACGCCCATGGCAGCACCAGATCGCGCATTTTACGCTTCTTTTTTTGGTTCGAGGGGCTTCGATTTGTCTCGATTGTCAAGGGTCGTCGGGAAAAACAGCGCCAGATCCGGCGGGACAGAAAAATACTGACACCGCTGCCCCATGTGGTTGACCGTTATTTGAATGTCTTTGCCCGCGCCGGGCTGCAGGCCGCGCCGGACAAGGCCCCATATATCAATCCGGATACCCGCAGCCGATCCCTCGCCCACACCTTTTTGAAAAAACAGGGCATAGCACAGCGCTCCAATTTCTGGATTGGTCTGGCCCCCTTTAGCACTCATACACCGAAAATGTGGCCGTTGGAATATATGCAGGAGCTCATGGGCCTGATACAGCGCGAACTGAATGCAACCATCTTCCTGTTTGGCGGCGGTTCCAAAGAAATTGAACAGCTCAAAGCCATGCAAAAACCGGACGATGGCAGCATCCTGGTTGCCGGACAGCTAGACATGGCGGGTGAAATCGCGCTGGTCAGGCGTCTGCATTTAATGCTGGCCATGGACTCATTCAATATGCACCTGGCCGCTCTTTTGGGGATTCCATTGCTTTCCATTTGGGGAGCGACCCATCCCTGGTCCGGATTCGGACCCTACCAATATGATGACGATAGTATCATTCAGATACCGCTCAGCGAATTACCTTGCCGGCCATGTTCGATTTTCGGTAACAAGGGTTGTTTTCGAGGGGACCTGGCTTGCATGGTTGGCATCAGACCCATGGCCGTCCTGGAGCGCATCAAGTTCAAGCTTGATGGTCCGGTTATCGATGAAGACTTGCCCCAAACCGATTGAAATTTTATAGACCGAATCGTACTTTTTCTTTACATAAAACTGCATTAAGGTCCCAATGTGCCTATGGCTTCGCAAATCATCGCGTGCACTCGAATCGGTCTGACTAGCGCCATCATTGTGCTGTTTGGATGTAGCCTGTCCACTGCCCGCATCGCGGAATCTGACAAAAACGACCAGAACCGAATCACTTCCGCCGTGCAACTCAAGCATCTGACTAGCACAGTGGTCCAGCTGCGGGGACGCTATGAACGCATACTGGACTATTCCACAAGTCCGCCGGGCCTTAGCCAACGGGTGCAGATTCGCCTCAAGGATGGCTTTGGCGTGGCGCTCGGTCAAAACCAGACTGGCTTAAGAAGCAAATCAGAAATTGAATCGTATCATCAAAAAACAGTCATCGTGGAAGGAACCTTGCAGGAACTCTGCTTACTGGATCGCGAGGGCTATTTTAATACCTTTCAAATTGCCTGTATGCCTGATTTCAGGATCATCGGCACTCATTAAGCTGTAATTGCGGGTCGCATGGCTTCCAAGGTCCGAAAGCCTGACCCAAACCAGGGCTTCCATGGCCCATGCCCTGCATTGTATGCGCTTTTGATTGCCAGTATACGCTCTTGTTGCACTGCCTCCAGCCATTCCACCTCAAGCTGCAAGCACCTGCAATTTTGCGGAATAATAGGTCGTGACTGAATTTTTTTATTTACACCCGGTCACTCGTTTAGATGCTGCCTGCGTTTCGAGGCCGTTCACAAATATACCCCAAGAACTTCATTCTTATGCAAAAAGCCAAACTGGAAAAATACAAAAAAAGTCTGATGGATGCTCGTGATACGATTTTGCGGGAATTAGAAATTGAGCAGGAATACCTGGATTTCAATGGCCAGGGTGACATTGTGGATATTGCGGATCAAATGGTCAGTAATGAAATCCTGGCGCGGGTTTCCGACATGGATCTGGAAACATTGAAGCTGATCAATTTAGCATTTGAAAAAATGGAAAATGGAACCTACGGGGTTTGTGAGGGCACTGGCAAAAAAATCCCCGAGGCCCGCTTGAATCACATCCCATGGGCGCGCTACACAATCGAATATGCCGCCGAACTGGAACGCGAAAACCGCAACTACTAGGCCCAGCGCCTGCTCATCCATATTGTAAATATTCTTGCCGCCTGGGTGGCATCGCGGATCATGCTGTATTATGTCTCCAGCTGATTTGCAAACAGCATCTCGAAAGGGTTAGTTCAGGCAATGAGTGACAAGAAATATAGCACAGATTCAATCAAAGTTCTAAAAGGCCTGGAGGCCGTCCGTAAAAGGCCCGGTATGTATATTGGCACCCAGGACGCCACCGGTCTACACAAAATGGTCTATGAAGTAGTCGACAACTCTGTCGATGAACACATGGCGGGCCATGCCTCCTGGGTTCGGGTACGACTGTTGCCTGGAAACATCTGTGAGGTGACTGATGACGGCCGCGGGATACCAGTCGAAATGCATAAGGGCGAAAAGGTTTCCACGTTGCAAGTTGTGATGACCGTACTCCACGCCGGCGGTAAATTCGAAAAGGATGCCTATAAAATCTCGGGGGGCTTGCATGGGGTCGGTGTCAGTGTCGTAAATGCCTTGTCTTCCAAATTAGAGGCAGAAGTGCACAAGGACGGGAAGCGCTTCTTTCAGAGCTACCAGCAAGGCGTACCGGACGCAGAAGTCCGGGAAAAAGGAAAAACCAAACACCACGGCACTGTGATTCGATTCAAGCCGGATGAATCAATATTTACCACGATTGAGTTCAAATACAACTTGTTACGGCAACGTCTGGAAGAAATGGCCTTTCTGAACAGAGGCCTGAAAATCGAATTGATGGACGAACGCGGCAAGACGATCAAGAAGGACGAGTTCTTGTATAAAGGTGGCATTCGGGAAATGCTCGAAAAGCTGGTAGAGAAGCGCCAGGCCATTCATAAAAAGATAATTTATTTTGAGGGCGAAAATGAGGATATTACCGGTGAATTCGCCATGGCTTATACGGAATCGCAATCGGAACTGGTGATGACGTTCACGAACGGAATCAACAATAACCTGGGCGGCACTCACCTGGAGGGATTTCGAACGGCACTTACTCGCACCTTGAACGATTATCTCAAAAAAGATGATCAGCGCAAAAAAAAGCTGGGTAAAACGCTCAGTGGTGATGATGTGCGTGAAGGTCTGGTCTGTGTGATCAATGTCAAGGTGCCTGATCCACAGTTCAATTCGCAAACCAAGGAAAAACTGGTCAATGCCGAAGTCAAGGGCATGGTGCAACAAATTGTAACGGACAAGCTCAGCCTGTTTTTTGAAGAAAATCCGAACGAGATCAAGCCGGTTCTGGACAAGTGTATCTTGTCCGCTCGAGCGCGTGAGGCAGCGCGCAAGGCGCGCGAAATGGTAACCAAACGCAAGGGTTTTCTGGAAGGGGGCGGATTGCCTGGCAAACTGGCAGACTGCGCCGAAAAAAATCCAGCCCGTTGCGAACTATTCATAGTGGAAGGCGATTCCGCCGGCGGTTCCGCCAAGCAGGGGCGCGATCGGAATTTTCAGGCCATTCTACCCTTGAAAGGCAAGATACTGAATGTGCTCAAAGCCAAGGATGATTCTATTCTGAATAATGAAGAAATCAAGGTGCTTGTTACAGCACTGGGAATCGGATTTGGTCATGATATCGAGATGGAAAAGATTCGTTATCATAAAATTATAATCATGACAGACGCCGATGTGGATGGATCTCACATACGCACCTTACTGTTAACTTTTTTTTATAAGAAATTGCGACCCGTCATCGACGAAGGCTTTTTATACATTGCTCAACCTCCGTTGTACCAACTCAAATTTGGCAAAAAAATGGAGTACGCCTACACGGAACAGGAAAAAGAAAAAATCCTGAAGCAATGGGACTCCGAAAAGACCATCATTCAACGCTATAAGGGTTTGGGGGAAATGAATCCCGAACAGCTTTGGGAAACAACCATGGATCCCCAGGAGCGGGTTATGCTGCGAGTCAATCCACTGACAGATACAGAAATTGAGGAGATGGCCAGCCGAACCTTCGATGTGTTGATGGGTGACGATGTTGCCCCGCGCCGACTTTTTATTGAGAATAATGCTCGCCTTGTCGCCAATCTAGATTTATAATCTAGTAATGGACGCTGATTCTGTGTTGCTGCGTGCAGACGGGCTGGTTAGCACCTGGCAAAACAGGGTTGTGCTGGACCGGATAACATTCGATTTTCCTGGCGGGCAAATGCTTGCAATTATTGGTCCCAATGGCGGCGGTAAAACAACGCTGCTGCGAACACTCGCTGGTCTGCATCGCCCTGCCCAGGGAGCAGTTTTTTTTCATGGTCGCAAAATGAAGCGACCGGACATTCGAATCGGTTATGTGCCCCAAAACAGCAGCTTCAATCCTGATTTTCCAGCTACTGTGGCAAAAGTAATCCAAACCGGGTTGCACACAAGTTTGTCTCCCATTGGCAAAACAAGTCGCAAAGTCAACTCAACCAAAACAGACCAGATCATTGCGTTGCTGGCTCTGGAAAAGATAATGGATACAACCATTGACCGTCTGTCGGGCGGCCAGCTACAGCGGGTCTTGATCGCCCGCGCCTTGATGACGGATCCCGACTTGCTACTGATGGACGAGCCGTTGGCCAATCTGGACACCGAGGTCAGTCATCGATTGATGCAATTCTTGCATGAGCATCGACAAACTACCGCCGTAATTATGAGCACTCACAATGTGGAGGTGCTTTCGCGCTATTTCGATAGCCTCGCCTGTTTAAATCGTCAGCTGCATTACCATGGCAAGATGCAGCTGGAACAAAGCGTATTTGAAGAGGTTTACGGTTGCGATGTGGAATTAATTGCGCATGGCTTGCCGCATCGGGTTGTAGCCAGCCATCGGCATTAGTATGGATACATCTGTTTGGCAATTTCAATTTATGCAGAATGCTGTTTTAGCCAGCATACTGGTCAGTATTACTTGCGGTTTTCTGGGTACGCTGGTCACCACAAATCGGTTGGTGTTTGCCAGCGGAGGCCTGGCGCATGCCGCCTATGGAGGCGTTGGGCTGGCCTGGTTTTCAGGCTGGCCCATTTACATTGGAGTCCTTCTTTTCCTGGTGCCTCTGGCCATCGTTGTGGCGTTGATTCAGGGAGTTTTGCGTGAACGAGCGGAAACCCTGATCGGTGTCATGTGGGCTGGCGGGATGGCTTTAGGAGTCATTCTAATCGACTTAACACCAGGCTATAAAAGCAATTTGATGAGCTACCTTTTCGGTAGCTTGCTAACAGTTTCCTATGCTGATTTATTTGCAATCGGCATTTCAGGATCCGTCATTGCATTCACAGTAATCCTGTTCTATCCATCCCTGATGTCTGTTGCCCAGGATAGCGAGTACGCCCGCAGCCGTGGCCTGCCGGTTTCCTTTTTGCAAGTGCTTGTTTTGCTGATGGTGGCTGTCGGCGTTGTGGCACTGATGCGCACGAGTGGCCTTATTTTAATGATCGCCCTGCTGACCATTCCAGCTGCTATATCGCGCGCTTATGTGCAAAGCTGGCGCGGTTTAATTCTGGGCAGCAGTATGACCGCTCTGGTGATCAATTTGGGCGGCCTGGCGATCAGCTGGATAGTCAATATTTCCAGTAGTGCGGCGAGCATACTGGTGGCGGCCCTATTGTATTTTTTGAATCTGGCTTTCCTGGGGTTAACGAAAAGGATTTAGGCATGCGTATTATATCCAGACCATTCCGGAGCGTAGCATTAGCATCAATGCTGCTAACGCTATTTCGCGCCTTTGTCCTGTTTGGCTTGTTCTGTTTTGGATGGGCAGCCTGCAATCGCAAACCGGAATCGCAAGCCGGGCCGAATCCGACTGAAAAATCGAAACAGATAGTAGTCGGAATTGCTCCGCTAGCCACGATTATCCGCGAGCTTTTACCGCCGGCGGATTTCCAGGTGCATGTGCTGCTACCACCCGCAGCGAATCCGGCCTTGTTCGCAATCCGGACCGATCAACTCGTCTTGCTCTCCAAATCCGAGTTCTATTTCATGGCCGGCGTTCCTTTTGAATATGCCTGGCAGGATCGCATCCAACAAAATTTCCCCGGGCTGCATATTGTGAATACCGGTCATTTAGCTCGCACCAGCAGGCTTGTGACCGGGACCCATGCGCATGAGGATCCGCATTTCTGGCTATCCATTATCGAGGTGCGCCGGCGTCTTTTACCCCTCAGTGAATTATTGCAAAAAACCTGGCCCCAATACAAGGCAATAATGCAACAGCGCTTGATGGACCTGGACAAAAAGCTGGAGCAACAAGATCATAGTTTCAAACAGCGCCAATTACAAGGACTGCATCTGCTCGTTTTTCATCCCTCCTGGAGCTATTTTGCCAGAGACTATGGCTTTCATCAACATCATCTCGAGCTGGAAGGTCAGGACGCGTCCATAACGCATGTGTCCAGGCTGCATCAATTAGTGCGCCAAAATCATATAGGCCGCATGATTCAACAGCCTGAGTTTCCGTCGCCCATTGCCCACAACTTTGCGGCCCAATTGCGCCTGCAGACAATTTCCATCAGTCCTATGGATCCTGATTGGTTGACGGCTTTGCAGTGCGTGGCCGATACAGTTCAGGATCTGGATTGTAAATAGGCGCGGACCTGCTCCGATATACTGCCCGCCCCCAGGCAGGCAATGATATCACCGGGTTGCGCTAATTGAAATACCGCATCATAGTCATTTTCATTAATTAATGTTACCTGGACAGATCCGGCTTGATCTGCTTGTATTGCAGAAATTGCCTGTAAAATGGTAAGACTGCTGATACCCTCCAACGGAGTTTCACCAGCCGCATATAAGGGCAACAAACTGACCGTGTCCGCTGCGATCAGGCTATGGGCGAATTGTCGGAATAACTCCTGCGTGCGCGTATAGCGATGCGGCTGAAAAATGACATGCAAACGCGCCTGGTCCGGCAGTCGCAAACGCAGGGCTTGCAAGACAGCCGCAATTTCAACAGGGTGATGGGCGTAATCATCATAAACAGCGACAGATCCGTTATGCATACTGCCGATTTGTTCCATCCTCCTTTCCACTCCTGGATACGTTTCCATGTAGTAGAGCAACTCTTCCAGCGCCACGGCTGGCAAAGCGATCCGGAGTAAAAACAAAAGGCCCAGGGCATTGCTTGCAAAGTGCAGTCCAGGTACCGGGAGCTGCAAACGATGGTCCGCTACATCCCCGCAAACAGATGTGATTTGGAGGCTATCGCTGTTTGGTAATGGACCGGCCTGGATGCCCCGCCGCTGCAATTCCGGGCCGAAATCATGCGTGTTGTGCGGATCCATGCTATACCACCAAAGTTGATCAGCCTGGAGATCAAATTGAGCCGGATGCAAGAGATACTTTCGTAAAACTGGATCGTCGGCATTCAGAACCGCAAGATCTGCACCGCGTATGAACTGGACATAGGCTGCTTGCAGTTTCGCAAAAGTTCCATGATAATCCAGATGGTCCAAATCTATATTTAAAACCAGCCGATTCTGCGCGCGGGCTTTCAGGAAAGAACCGTCCGATTCATCTGTTTCATATAGGGCAACATCGCCCTGCCCCGCATGAATCTGGCCCTCCAGATACAATGGATGCCCGCCCACGATAATGTCCGGCTCCAGTCCGGCCTGGAGTAAAAGCCATCCGCCCAAACTGGAGGTCGATGTCTTGCCATGCGTCCCGGCAATGCCGAACTGTTGACTCTTGTTTGCTAACAAGTGCTGCATGAATTCCATGCGGTGAAATACTTTCCAGTGCTGATCATGGGCCTTTAGACGGGCGTACTCTAGTTCTGGATGACTGTCCTGGATGGCAGTACTATAGACTATACAATCGGTCCCGCTTTGTATCTGCCCTGGATCGGGAGTGCTATACCACTGGATCCCCTCCCTCTGCAGCAGGGCAAGCCTAGCCGGATTGATTTTGGGATCGGATCCCGCGACCTGCCAGCCTTTTTTTCGCGCTAAAAGGGCCAGGGGCATCATTCCCGACCCGCCTAAACCAATAAAATAGGCTGCCTTTTCACCGGTCATGAGCAAGGTCCTGGCAGATCGCTGCGCTAATGTCGGATGCCGCATTGGGCCGGGCCAAAAGGCCGGCATTTTTTGCCATTGTGCTGCGCAGCTCCGGTTCAGTAACGAGGCGCTGCAAGAATCCAAGCAACGCCTGGGGGTTTGTATCGGTTGAATCGATTACCAGAGCCGCCTTTTGCGATTCCAGATAGTGGGCATTGGCCTGTTGATGACCGTCTTGCGACCAGGGATAGGGAATCAGAATCATCGGTAGACCGAAAGCGCACGCTTCTCCAAGCACTCCAGCGCCGCTGCGTGCGATCAATATGTCCGCTTTGGTCAGTAAATCGCTGATGTCCGGATGGTAGCCAAAAAGGTTGCAGTTCGTACCGGGCAAGAGTCTGCCCTGCAGGTCGGCCACATGACCAGCCCCGCATTGCAGATCCCAATGCAGGTGTTTGGACCAGGCGGCCGCTGTATAGTCCGGGAGACCAAACAGTTCCAGGCACATTTCGTTGATTTGTTTGGCCCCCTGACTGCCGCCGAGGACCAAAATGGAAAGCGCCCTGGCTTTTGAATCGCGTCTGGAATTCGATCCATCTTTTATTCTTTGGGCCAAAACGGGTTTTAATGGATTGCCACTGATTTGAGTCCGGTCCGGATGGGGTCGAAAGCTGCTGTTCGCATCCAGCGGAAATCCCAAAAACAGGCCCCGGGCCCGGTGGGCAAACAAACGGGTCACTCTGCCAGCCACGGCATTTTGCTCACATAGATAATAAGGGATTCCAGTGAGCCGAGCGTATAATAATGCCGGCAGACTGCTATACCCGCCCATGCCGATACATGCAGTGATTGCATACCGGCGGACTACTGTGCGAACTGTCAACAGGGCGCGAGCGAGTTGCCAGAAAAAACGGGGCCACAACCAAAAGCGCATCTGAATGCGCGGCGGATGATAGTATTCCATCGGCCAGTTGGCATTTTGAAAGTCAGCGAAATCGCGATTCCTTTCAGCACTAAGGAACACAACTGAGCTTCTGGACTGCATGGCAAAAGCGACAGCCATACCAGGGACAATGTGCCCACCTGTACCGCCAGCAATAATCAGTATCCTGGGTGCCGTAGTATTATCAGGGTTCATGTTTGATCATCTGCTCTGGTTTTTGTCAGCTCAACAGTTTGCGGCGGAATGCTACCAAGGTTCAACAGCAGTCCGCCCATCGCCATACTCACAACCAACGAGGAACCACCATAGCTGAACCACGGCAGACTGACGCCGGTGGTAGGGACCAGTCCGGTTACAACAAAAATATTTAGCACAATCTGGATGTATAACATTAAAATAATGCCAATACCCAGCGCATAGGCAAAAGTGTCATGCTGCAGCTTGCGGATCAAGTACCAGGACCGTAGTAAAAAAGCGATGAACAGTCCGAAAAGCACGATGACACCAGGCAAACCAAAGTCTTCCACAAAAAGGGCAAACACAAAATCCGTATGACCAAATGTCAAATAGCGATGCGCGAATCCGCTACCCGGGGCCGTTCCCCACCACCCACCCTCGGCGATGGCCTTAAAGGCTGTTACCAGCTGATAGCCGCCGCTATAGCGATGAGCCCAGGGGTCCAGCCACACATACACCCGGGCAAAGCGATATTCCCAAAAAATCACCAATATAACGAGGAGCGGTACGACCGCCAAAAAAACGAGGGCCAATCGCAATACGGGAAATCCGCTGATATAGATCATCAGCACTAAAAAGACAATCAGACACAATGTTGTACCGTATTGCGGCTCAAGCACAACTTCGACCAGTTGAATCGCTATTAACACAGCCGGTACGGTCAACTGCTTGAGGTCGTACGATTGATGAAAGGCATTCAGACGCTGTATCAACCAGGCTGTATACAGCACCAGGGCCAACTTCGCAAACTCGGAGGGTTGCACGGTCATGCTACCGATCTTCAACCAGCGATGAAATTCGTCCCGACTAGACGCCACGCTGTGTCCGATGCCCGGCAGCCAGACCAGTCCCAGTAATAGAATGGATCCCATCATCGCTAGCGGAGCGATTCTTTGCAACAAATGCAAAGGCATCAAGGCCATCACAAGCATGGCGCAAAGTCCAATACCCAACCAGCCTAGTTGCTTTAAAAAATAAAACTCGGCCTCACCGGTCCAACGGCTGGCCATTACAGCCGATGCCGCATACAGGACCAATAGACCGCCAAATGCCAGCAGGAGCAATATAACGCTCAGGGGCGCATCAAAATTGCTCGCGGCAGTTCGCCTTTCGTCAAGATCGCTTGCGTGCATAGCCAAGATTCAACTGGACCCACTCGGCAAAAAAATCACCACGCTGTCCAAAATTCTGGAATTCATCGTATGAAGCGCAAGCCGGACTCAACAGCCATACGATTTTCTTATGAGGCTCATTTTGCAAGCCAGGTTCGCTTTGATAGTCCCGCATCGCATGCTGCAAGGCCAGTCCGAGCCTTGCATGAGATTCGCGCATACCTAATTGTGACGCAATCATCGCCCCGCTCTCACCATAGGGGTAGACCCTGGCCGGGAATGCTTTGCGATCAAGGATTTGACGAATGGAACTGAAATCTTTTTCTTTGGCCCGACCACCAATAAACAAAAACAAGGTTTCGTTCTCATAGCATTGCAGAGCCTGAGAGCAGGCATTCACAGTTGTCGCCTTGCTATCATTTACTACCACCAACTGATTATCGGCGTAAATGATTTGCATTCGGTGCGGTAGTCCCTCATAACTCGCCAGACCGCGGATCAATGCCTCTGTTGAGACCGACAGGGGAAAACGCGCATCCAACTCTGCCAAAGCTGTCAGAGCAAACGCCAGGTTAAGCCAATTATGCCTGCAAGGTAAAGCAAATTGACTCGCATGGATTTTATGCTTACCCCAAAACAGAGCGGCTGGATCGGGCCAATTCTTGAGTATTTGACCGGAATCTATGATGCGGCTGGCCACACCCGCCGGCAGTACATCTGATTGCTCGCAACGTTCCAGGAATTGATCCGAAAGTATGGCTAGCCCAGAGCGCTGTATGTGGCGCAACAAATTCAATTTACTTGCGGCATACTCTCGCATGGAATCATAGCGATCAAGATGATCATGCGCAATATTTAGAAACAGGGCCAAATCCACCCGGTAAGCCTGCAGAGTCTCAAGTTGAAAACTCGAGTTTTCAATCACCAGAATGATCTGATCCTGCCTGCCGTTGACTGGTTTCAATTGCTCCAGTTCCGCTGCGCTAAAAACAGAATCTTCACAGCCCATCATGGCCAGAACCACACAGCTGAGCGGTAAACCCAGATTGCCGCAAGCGATGGCGGTCCTGCTTGTAGCGCAATTGATCAGGTGGGCAAGCAGACTGGTGGTGGTTGATTTGCCATCTGTACCGGTAATGGCGATCACCGGCAGGGCCTGGATTTGTAACAGGTCGCGCACATTTTCCAGGATTTCAAATGCCAGATCCAGCTCGCCGCGTACAGCTACGCCCTGCTTGAGCGCTGCGCTAAATAGCGGCAAATCAGGCGGCAAGCCTGGACTGCGGACAACCATATCGATGGCGTAGCGTTGCAATAATTCGGGAGCCTGGGCCGGTCGGGCATCAATGCATTGACCTTGCTCAATGGCTTTTTGGATTTCAGGATGCAGTAGTCGTTCGTTGTTTGGATCGCTGAGCACAAGTTGCGCGCCCAGTTGCAAGGCCAGGCGGGCGATTGCCTGACCGCTCACCCCGGCCCCTCCGCTGATGAGCAGCTGCCGATCGCGCAATAAAGGAATGTCCAAATGCATGCTTGTTTATTGAATCCGCAAGGTGGATAAAGTCAGAAGAGCCAAAATGATACCAACTAGCCAAAACCGGATTACGACGCGGGTCTCGGGCCAGCCCTGTAATTCAAAGTGATGATGCAAGGGAGCCATGCGAAACACCCTTTTTTTTCGCAACTTATAGGATCCCACCTGAATGATAACCGACAGCGCTTCAGCGACAAAGACTCCGCCAGCCAAAACCAGCAAAAATTCTTTTTTAATGATAATGGCAACCATTCCCAGGGCAGCTCCCAGGGCCAGCGATCCGGTGTCACCCATGAAAATGCGGGCCGGCGAACAATTAAACCACAGAAAGCCGACTCCAGCGCCTGTCAGGGCCGCCATAAAGACGCTTAGTTCATGCACATCGGGCACGGCTGGCAAGTTTAGATAATCTGCGGCAATCGGAGTGCCGGTTATATACGCCATGATTCCGAATGTTACCGCCACAATAGAAACATTACCGATCGCCAGGCCGTCCAGACCATCCGTCAGGTTCACTGCATGAGAGGATCCGACGATGACGAGGATCCAGAAAGGAAAAGCCACCCAGACCCATAGATCTACAAAGGGTCCCTTGTAAAAAGGTAAAAACAGGCTCGTCGTGTTATACGAAATACTTTGCCCTTCGGCGGCCAGTTTGTGCAGCGGGGTAAAGATGTAGTAGATTGCGCAGAAGGCAAAAGCGACAAGCAGCGTTAAAATCATCTTCATACGCGCATTCATCCCGTTCTTGCGGCCCAGAACCACCTTGGCATAATCATCCATAAAACCAATGGCCCCAAATAAAAGCGTGCAGAGCAATAGTAACATAAAGTGCAAATTGCCCCAATTGCCAAACAAAAGGCTGGCCAGGGCCAGACATAAGAGTATTAACAAACCGCCCATGGTGGGTGTGCCCTGTTTGACCTGGTGTGAATCGGGACCATCCTCGCGGATTGTCTCTTTGAACTTCAATTGAAAAAGATAACGAATCATGCGATCACCAATCGCAAAACTAAACAGCATGGCTCCTAGTCCAGCCAGCAAGGCACGAAAACTGACATAGCCAAACAGGCGAAAAAAGCCCGGAACTTCAAAATGACTATAAATAAATTCAAACATTTGAGATTGCCTGTATACTCTTTACAATTACTTCCATTTTCGCAGAACGGGAGCCTTTTACCAGTATTCCATCATATTGGCCAATATCAAACAAGCCCCGATCCATCCACTCCTGTTTACAGCTGAGCGCATCCTGGAAATGATGCATTGCTACTGACCGTGAACCGGGATGGCTGTCCACTTGTGCTTGCTGGTAACCAATAGTATAGTTGTCGGCCGTTTGTCCGCATGTGACGACTAAAGCATAGTCCAGTTCCGCCATGCGAGCTCCCACGGTCTGATGCTCGGCCGCGCTATGAGGACCCAGTTCAGCCATAGCGCCGGCAAAAACCGCCAATCGCCCCGCTGGCAAAATTTGGCGTAAACTGTCCAAAGCCGCCAGAAACGATGCGCTGTTGGCATTATAGGTATCATCAACGAGCAACAGCTCGGAGGGGCCTTTCCGGGCCGGTGCCGTCAGCCTGTGGACCTGAAATCGCCCATGACTTTGGGGTCTGGCTGCACTTGCCGCCTGGAACAAGGCCGTTACTGGCAGAACTTGCGTGTCCGCCAAAAAGGAAAGACAGGCGTTTAAATTGGCCGCCAAAACCGCGCTGTAGTAATGATTATTTTGAATGCGTTGATTACGCCAGTCAAAAGCCACACCCCTGGAATCTATTGCCAATTGCTGGCTGGCGCGTAGTTTTTCGCTGTCGGCAAACAAAACGCGCTTGATGCCCCGCTTTTGACATTCGATCGCCTGTTGATCATCGCAGGGGGCATCGGCAGGCCAATATAGCAACGGACTGCGACCGGACGAGCCGCTTTGCAAACCGGCGATGATTTCAAACTTGGCCATTGAGACCGCATCCAGGTCGCGGAAGAACTCCATATGCGCCGGCGCGATGCTGCTCACAAATGCATGATGAGGCCGTGCGAGCCGTGTTAGAAAGTCGATTTCACCCGCATGATTCATACCCATTTCGAGGATAGCAATCCGGCAATTCAGTTGAATGTCTAATATGGTGAGCGGCACGCCAATATGATTATTGAGGTTGCCGCGAGTGGCATACACCGTGCCAGGGGGATAGACACTGCTCAGCATGGAAGCCAGCATTTCCTTGCAAGTCGTTTTGCCATTACTGCCGGTGACAGCCAAAATCAGGAATTCGTTCAGTACATCCAGGCGTGTGCGGTGAAAGCGGGCCAGGTCCTGTAAGGCCTCAAGTCCTGTTGACACAGCAAAAACGGTTACGCTGCCCGGGGCTGGCAACTCCGACGTACCGGCAGCCAGCCACGTCTCGGATACGATCAAGGCGCTTGCACCCGCTGCCAGAGCAGCGGGAATGTAGAGATGGCCGTCTGTGCGATCCCCGCTGACACATACAAAAACATTACCCGATTGACAGGTACGCGAATCTATGCTGATGCCACGGTGTTCCGTAATCGATCCGGTGTGAATTGGCACCGCACCCAGGGCCGAAGCCAGATCAGTGTTTGTCCAAATGCTGCCCAAGGTACTGCGCAAATGGATCAGCGTCGCCGTTTTCTGGAACCGCGCCTTTTGCTGGCGCCACCGCTGCTGGACTGGTTTTGATCTACTGCTCCCTGATTGCGGGCCTGTCCGAGTCCGCGTATGTGTACCGGCTGCATATTCAAGGCCGGATTGGGAGAGCCGGTTTGTGTTTGATCAAAACCCGACATACTGTCATGGCTGGCCACCCCATCACTGCGTTCGGCCGCGGTATGTTCAATCGGACCTTCTAGCTGCACACGAAATAAAAATTCCGTGATTTGCTCCTTGATCTGAACCACCATTTGATCAAATTGTTGAAAGCCCTGCAATTTGAATTCTACCAGCGGATTTTTTTCGGCAATTCCCTGGGCCCATACTCCTTCCCGCAATTGATCCATCACATAAAGGTGTTCTTTCCAGCGCGCGTCGATCACATCCAGAGCGATGCGCCGTTCCACATAGTTGAAATTCTCATCTCCAACCAACTCGGCCTTTTGCTGATAGGTCTTACGAGCCGCTTCCCAGATCTGTTCGAAGATTTCTAACTGCGGATTACGGCTGCGACGAAAATCCTCTGGATCAAAGCGCAAATGCAGGGCCAAACCGCTAGCCAGCCATTCTATCAATCCATCCAGATCCCAGCGTGTGAAGTCATTCGATTCGCAAAAATCTACCACCCTGGATTCAATCGCTTCCTCGATCCAGCTCAACAAGTGCTCGCGGACTGCCTCGTTATTTAATATGCGGTCTCGTTCGGCATATACATATACCCTTTGCCGATTCATAACTTCATCATATTCCAGCAGGTGCTTGCGAATATCAAAATTATGGCCTTCGACCCGTTTCTGGGCCCTTTGGATGGCCCGGTCCACCATGGCCGCTTCCAGTTCTTCGTCATCGCCCATCAAACGACCCATCACCTTCTTGATGCGCTCTCCGCCAAAGATGCGCATCAGGTG
>JAGRNA010000210.1 GCA_020441005.1 Leptospiraceae bacterium | reverse complement strand
ACCGATGCCGATCAAAAGCGCGCGCTGCTGCTGGAGTTGCGCGAATATTATGCGATCCAACAGAACCAAAAAGAACTGAACCGGATCAAGCAGCTCCTGGACGAGCTCTGAATCAGCTGCCGGCTACCCGCCTCCGTAGGCCGATGACGTACAAAGCCCAAAGAAGCTGATTGACAGGCTCGATTGCTGATTTTGAATCGCAGCATGGCGCTCCGGTCCAAACATTATGCCAAAGAGCTGATGACCATTCATCCCAGGACCCTGCATCCGGATGATTTGGTCATGGACAACATTAAAATCTTTGAAGAGCACAAGATCAACCATGTGCCGGTTGTAAATCAGGACGGCATTATTGAGGGTTTGCTGGCCCGGCGAGATTTTGAAAGCTACGCCAATATTACCAAGATAATCCAGGCAAATACCAGTGATCCTGTCTGTGTTCGGGATGTGATGAGCACCAGCATCTTTATCTATAGCAGCAATATTCAAATTGTGGACGCGGCCCAGGCCATGGTCGATAACGATATTCACGCCATATTGATCGCCGACGAAAAGAAGCATCTACTTGGAATCGTAACCAGCACTGACCTGCTGCGCCATATGGCGGATCGTGATCGCTACAGCCGTTTTACCTGATTCGTCAAGAATGTAAGGGACAGTTCGGAGCAATTAGACGACCCGGAGCAGCTGGGCGCTCTGTGACGAAAAAGCTGCATTGTAGTGCGGGTGTAACATAATAGTCAAATGTGCGGCGCTGCCTGTCCGCTGCTGCCAACCGGCAGTCTTGATTCAATCCAGGACTGATTTAAAACGACTTTGGCGCGGTAATAAAACCAGATCGCCGGTGGAAATCAAATAACCGCGGTCACGAGTCTTCAGCCAGCCGTTTTCATCCAGCGTTTCGGCAGTCAGTCGCGGTTCGTGTAAATATCCGAGCATGACACTGCGCGCTTGCAAGTAGATCTGGCCTTTGCTGTAAAAGCTGTTAGAAACATCATTGCCTTTATGGTCCACCAGACGCAGGGCAATCCCCGGCAAGAGGCTGCCCACACTACCGCGCGCGAGATGGTCCGCCTGGCCCACACTTTCAATGATCCGTCCGGCGGCTACGAATCCAACTTCGCTTAGCCAGTAGGATTCAAAAACCGGTATTTGGGCTGTATTAAAGAAATCATCCAGGCGGGCATTCAGCTTGTTGCCCCCGCAGATGATCAGCCGCAATCGCCCGCCGAGTCCCCGGCGAATCGGTTTAAGAAAAAATTGATCTCCCAATGCCTTGAAGGGTCCTAAAATCAGCCACAACGGCAAAAGCAAAGCAATTGTACTAGCTAAAAAAACCCAGGTATTATTGCGCTCATCATCCTGACCCTTGTGCAAAAACTGCCAGCTGCGATTCCAGGCGTAACCAATCTGCAGATACATGCGGCGCAACATGATTTTCAGGGTGCCTTCGCGTAAACGACCATTAGCCACGCGCTGATAGTAAGCTTGCAGGTTGTCGGGCTGACAAAACAAAATACTGGGCGCTTGATGAAACACATCTTTTAAAAAGCGTGCGTTGTCGGATGGGAACAAACTGGCGGCCTTGTAGAGTGCGAATACCAATGCCAGACGACCGGCGGAATGCCACAAGGGCACTGTTGAGAGAATCAGGTCTGATTCTGCCACTGTCATGGTCATCGCGTAGTCCCGCAGGTTGCGAATCAGGCTGTGGCTGGAGTGTACGATGCCTAGCGGTATACTGTCCCCTTCGGCGGGGCTTTGTTTTAGAAACACGCAGGCCGGATCGGCTGCCATCCGGCTGAGTCGCATCTGATGCAACCTGGAACGCAATCCCAGGATCCGGCGGCCCTGGGCCCGCAGATCGTACAGGCTGCGAATCTTGTCGTGATTGAATTGACCAGGCATGGTCCATGACATGTGCAAAACGCTTAGTTCTGCCTTGGCCGCCAAACCGGCCAGCACCTGCTCATGATCGCAAAAGACAAAACGGGCATCAGCATATTCGATTATGCGTATTAATTGTTGCACATCGCGGGTGTTTTCCCAGGCTACATCGATGGCCCCGCACAACTGGACAGCCAGCCAGACAATCGCCCATTCGATGGATGAATCTCCAAAAATGCAGACACGGTCGCCGGGACGTATCCCTTTCTTGATTAAACCGCCGGCGACTTCATGAGCGATTAAACTGAGCTTGCCCCAGGTTATCTTGACCGGGCGACCGTCACGCATATGGAGCATGGCTGTCAAATCGGAATAGTAGCCGCACTGGCGTTCCAGAAAACTGCCCAGGCTTTCATTGACTGTATTGCTTTCTGCAGATTGCATGGTCACTGAGGGTTAATTTGGCTAGACGCTGCCGCCTTCCGGATCCAGTGTGCCGGCTAAAGGATCGGAGGCAAGCAATTCCAGAATATGTCGTTTACCCGGAACTGATGCTGCCGTATGCCGCTTTTGCCGGCACCAGAGCTGCTTGAGAGCATGGATCGATCAGCTGACTGAGGACCGCAGCGAACCTGAACTACGCAAAATGTTCTTACCGAATATAAAACCAACTGCCGCTGATTACGCTGTTTTTGAAGGCTACTTGCAAAACACTCCATTATTTCGGCTGACTAGCGCCGGGCGCGCCAACTGCTGTGAGAAAAACACAGCTTCGACCAATGAGGTCCGGCAGCTTTGCCGAACTTTTGCGCAAAGCGGCTGCTCTATGATTGGGATGCGTCACGGACTGCCGCTGCTATATCATTTCTGTTTGTCCGATTTGGACCATAACCCCCGAGTCAATACTCTCTTACTGGAAGACCAGCGAGATTTGGAGCGCTGCCTGGCTTTGCTTGCAGAAAGCTGCCGACATTGGCGACTGCCGGGATGTCAACTGGAACTGCCTGAATGCTGTCAGGATTGGCTGGGCAGCAGTTTCGAATGCAAAGGAATCCGCCTGCAGTGGAGTTCCGCTTCTTGAAAATTAAAGACTTGCCCGGCTGAATTTCTGTCCCAGTCTGGATCCAGAGCAGACTATGAGCAGCCGGTCCAGACGACTACAGTTTGATGTTTTTCCCCTGTGGCAGTTTTTACAGGATACCTTTGGTTTTGAGCAGAGTTTCGCTGTTTTTGGACCGTATCGGGGCGCGTCCATTGAACCGCATGTACTCGATGAACATACAATCGAGGTCCGCATGCCTCTGGTACTCAGTAATACAAATTATGTTGGCGCTCATTTCGGCGGCTCTTTATATTCTATGTGCGATCCCTGGTTTATGGCCCTTTTAATCAAGCATCTGGGACCGGATTATATGGTTTGGGATAAAGGAGCCAAAATTGATTTTGTGCAACCCGGTCAGGGAACGGTCAAAGCCGTGTTTCATATTCCGGCAGTCGAGCTCGATGAGATCCGTGAACAGCTGCAAAAAAGCAAGAAATTGATCCGCCACTACACAGTCACTGTCCAGGGTGAATCCGGTGAAACGGTCGCTACAGTTGACAAAGAACTTTATATTCGTCGGTTAGTGACAACCTGAGCGCGATTGCCGTTCGAGCCTGGGCCGGTCAATATGCGGCACAGATTGCCAGAGCATCTCCGATCAACGCTGCTGGATACCCTGTTCGGTAATCACCGTCCGGATTTGCAGATCATGGCTGGCTTCTGGAAATGAGATTTTTGTCAGTGCAGCCGGCAACAGCATTACCGTATCACACTGGCTGGATGCTACGCGAGCCCGTTCCCAAAAACGGTCATAGTAACCGCCGCCGCGCCCCAGACGGTAAAAATCAGGAGAAGCTGCCAGCCCGGGTACAATGATTACATCGTGCTGACCCAGCGGCAACTGCAACCGGCTAGCCCGGGAATTCGGCTCCACGATGCCAAAAGCGCCCTTCTGCAGCCCGCTGGGCAGCAACGTTCGCATCAGGCCCGGGGGCTTTAGCTCCTGAAACTGCATTTGGTTGCCTGGCAGCACTCGCGGGGCATATAAGGCGGACGCAACCGGCTGGAGCCGATCCAGATAATTGATTTCATCGTCCAACGGCATTGTGATTACGATACGTTGAAACTGTTTTCCTTGCAGAAACTCGCTGAATTGGTCCAGCAGCCGCTCGACCTGGTCAGATTTGGTCATCCATTCCCGCCAGACATTGCGGGCGTGCCGGCGAGCGCTTTGCTTGTCGCTGAAAACCGGACCGGGCATTTAGTTAGCGGCGGGGTTATAATGCTGCGGATCAAATAAAGCGGCTTGCAGGGCAGCCACGCGTCCCTTGTGCAACAGACCGCTGCCGCCCAGTGATTCCGATGGATGTTGAAAATGGAGCCGCAGCAAATCGCGGCCTAACTTGCCCAGCTCCACATCGCACTCTGCGAGCAGTTGCTTGAAATCTTCCGGCGGCATGGGCCGGCCCTGACCATGCGGCACCAGCCGTGCCTGGGGAGCATGTTCGATTGGCGGAGTAAAGCTGTTTTGCAGATCGGATGCGGTGTACTGGAATAAAACCGGTTTGCCGCGTAGCGTTTTGTAACTGCGCCCGTCAGGTTGGCATTGAATGGCAAGAGCTTTTTGATCGTCGAAAATCCGAAAGTACTTGCGGGCCGAGCTGCCATATTCCTGCAGCCGATGACGCCATTGCATCTCACGCTGCAGTTGATTCAAGCGGCCCTGCAAATGAGAACTGCCCGGAGTAATCTGCAAGACATGCAGTCCGAGAGCCGCATCTTGCAGGTAATAGCCCCGATCATTATCGCTCGTAGTATTGAGCAGCCCGGGAATTGCCGTTTGATTGGCCAAATACAAGAGATCCATGGAAGAATTATCCTGGTTCGTCAGACTGAGAGATTCCAGAATCAATTCCCAAATCCGAATTTGGCGGTCAAAGCGGTTTTCGTCGCTGCCGCTGTCGTACCGGTCCGGCATTTCGCTAAAATGGTACTGCATTAAATCCGGGATCAGCTGCGCAGTCCCAAAATGCGGGTTTTCATTCTGCCAGCGACCCGCTTCAATGCAAAAGACACTCAGATTATGATGACCAGGCCGCAGCAGCCGCGGCTCCAGGTTGACCCGGTTTTGATAACCGCCCTGAAAAGCGAGTCCGGCCGCCAAGTACACATCCTGCCCGCTGCGATTCTCGCACTGTAAAAAGCCAACATCCTTCAAAGGTAACTCGCGTATTCGAAGACTGCCGTCAGCAATGGCTGACGCGGCATCCAGCCAGCCGGTATGTTGCGCATCAGCGTAGATCTGGATGTTAGTGTCCTCGTTTTCGATGTCTGTCGAGCGGACTTCGAGCTCGGCAAATGTGCCATCAGCCAGCGTCGTTTGGATGATCTGACCCAGCTTGGCCGCCGGTGCGCGAAGTTTGGCAGCGGCGGGGCGCAGTACTGTTGTCTCGCCAGCCGGCAAATCTTTCCAGTAGACTTTAGGGGCTTTCATAAGATGCTGTTGCTTTGGGTTTAAGAATCATAGTCGGGGCCTATTTCTGCCGGGCCGCGCTGCTCACCTCGGTGTAAGTCTGTTCCAGTATATCGGCACAATGGTGCAGCTCATGACCCTGGGCGATTTCCCGGCTGGCAGCTGAAAAGCGGCGGTACATGGCCGCGTCTTGTAACACATCGATGGCTCGGGCCGCCATCTGGATATGATCAAAAGGCTCCACTATAAAGCCGTTGCGTTCGTTATGAATCAGCTC
>JAGRNA010000209.1 GCA_020441005.1 Leptospiraceae bacterium | reverse complement strand
GCTGCATGAAACCCTGTATGCCAAAAATTTCAAACGGGTAGCCCGACCCAGCGCCCGTTTATACCAGGAGATCATCCGCGATGGTATCCCGGCCGACCTTTGGGACCGGACGAAAAAACACAATTAGGATCAACCATTGGCATCATACTACAAAACCATCCGCGGGCAGCGCTACGACCGCTCTTTATTAGAGTTATGCGACTCCCTGACTGCCGGCCGCGGAGACGGCCGGATTTCAAAGGCCGACGCCCGGCAGATTATCGCCGCTGTGCGCGATGCCGGTAAAATCACAGCAATCGAGCGCCAAACCCTGGTATATATTCAAGAGCACTATCGCAGCACTGCCGGTGCCGCCGCTCTCTTGCGAGCAGCCATTGGCGATCCAGACCAGAACGCAGCGCCGCAAACAGCCAGGCAAACCAAAAAAACACAGAACGCTGCAGCAGACAGAGCCGCACCGCAAGCAACAGCTCCGGCAACCGCTCTCTTTACCAGACAAAGAGAGCTTTTTAGCGCGTTATTTGTCCTGGTCAGTGTGATGATCGCCTTTCTGTTGTGTGTGCTGCTCACGGATTGGTGTGCGTGGCGCTCGACTCCCGAGGCAAAAAATGAAGCGTTACAGGAACAAGTAGATACGGCGGACAATGCCAAAGATCAAACACTACCTGGCAGTCAGTCCCGACCCAAAAGCGACCGCCAGTTATTAGAGGAGACAGAGATCCCCTTTAGCGCAAAAAACAGCCGCAATGTAAACAGTCCGGCCCAAATCCAGCAGATCGAGTATGTAGTATCCATTCTCAAACGCCACCCGGACTGGCAGATTGAAGTTCAGGGCCACACCTGCAATCAAGACCGCAGTGGCGCCAATCAGCGGATTTCAGAAACCAGAGCCCGGTTGGTTGAGCAAGCTCTGCAAAGAAGTGGAATTGCTGCCAAGCGCCTGAGTATCAGGGGCTATGCCGATACTCGGCCAGCAGCCTCCAATGATAGTCCAGCCGGCCGCCGACAAAACCGGCGGGTTGGATTCCGGGTCCAGCCCTGATTACGCTGTGACCGGCACTGCCCGCCTGATGGAGGCCCGCCGCGATGAACCGGCCGGCTGACCGGCATCCCAAATCCTTGTTTGACAATCACGCATGGGCAATGAGAATTCGTTCGCCATGCAAAACAGGTTCTTACCAATCGGCCGATCTTTTTGCTTCTGGTTTACCGGACTGCTTGCTCTGGCACTAATGCAAGGCTGCCACCGGCCAGCCCTGACGGCCCATAGCCCCGATGGCCGGTATGTACTGGAGTTTTATACCCACCAGCAGCTATTCGCCATGCCAGGCCAGGGCGGCTTCGGTTCGCGCCCGGTCAGTGTTTATCTGCGCGATAGCAAGGGCCGCACGCTGGGCTTTGCCCGCAGTGATTCTGAGTGTTCCATAACATACGATATGGTCAAGATCGAGTGGAGCGCCGAATTTGTTTGCTTTGCCGCGGCCCGCTGCTTTGACTTAAAAACCGGCCAAAGCGGTTGTTGAACGGCCGACGAACAATACCGATTCAGGCAGCAGGACAGCAACCTGGAGGCCGGCGATCATTACGCAGCCGCAGATCCAGAGCCGGGGGCTTCCTTGCCGTGAGAGGATTCACAAAATTCACAGCGGCCCTGTTAATATAGAATCCGGGAATTAGGCTGTTTTTCGCATTTTGATGGAACCCCTTCGGTCAGGACCTGACAGTTTAAAAATATGGTCACCGTATAGCCGTTTTTGTACATGCACTTTATATCCTGATTGCACAAAGCCATAAACCAGGCATTCAAGCTTTTCATGCATTCCGAGTTTTCACTGCGTTCCTTATGGCATGGCTTGCCTTCGTATTGGCTCAGGTTGCAGCCTGTAAGCAAGATAGTCAATATTGCGACAGCACCTGCGCGGCAACTTCGACAAGCGAGCACCGCCTTAAAGCTTGTTTGTATCATCCCGAGATGATATAGCTCCAGAGAGCTTTTAACAATAGGCGTTTGATCCCACAGGGATATATCTCCTATATGTTGCCAATCAGTTGACAAAGCTGCCCGGTACTTTGTAGTCTGCTTCATCAGGCCCCCTTCGAAAGTACCGCTTTTGCAAGGGAATGATCAGCTGCCGCAAGGCTCAATGCGCGCTTTTTGAGTTATAGATGGATACAGAAAACAAACTTACTCTGTTTTTTTACAGCCTGAGTGTAATTTTTATCAGTATCAGTTTTTTTGATCTACTCTATGATTTCAGGATGGAGGGCTTTAGTCTGATTGAAGCCCTGGAGTTTATTCTGATTGTGGCAGTATCTATTACACTTGGACTACTCTGGATCCAGCTTTGGCGCAAATACAAGCAGGAGCAGGCGATCAAGGTCCGTCTCGAACAGCGCCAGCAGCAATTTCGCAGTCAGTTTGGCGCTTCGCTGCAGGCCATGCGCAAGGCCATAGATGACCAGTTCGATGACTGGCATTTCACAAAAGCAGAACAAAAGATTGCCCGCTATTTGATTCAAGGGCACAGCATTCAAAAAATTGCGGCAGCGACCAACACCAGCCCGAAGACCATACAAAACCATGCCACGGCTATTTATGCGAAAAGCAAAACTCTGGGCCGCTCGGATCTGGCCGCCTGGTTCTTGCAGGAGCTCTTCGAAGACGAATAGGACGGCCCAATTCAGTCCCGCCGAGCGAGGGCCAGGTTACTGGCCGGATTGAAACGCCGCCCGGGCAATGAATAAAAATGTCTGACGATGCGGAGCCGTGAGCCGCCGCCTTAGCCTTTTTGGGCCTCTGCGCGCCGGGCATCCCGTTCGGCGAGGATCCGATCCAGATCGCGAAACTGGATCATGTCTGCCTGGCCTTTGCCGGCCGGAATCATCGGAAATACCTTTTCTTCGGCCGGGATGACCACTTCCAGTAGACAGGGTTCCTCATCAGCCAATAGAAAATCCAGACCAGCTTC
>JAGRNA010000208.1 GCA_020441005.1 Leptospiraceae bacterium | reverse complement strand
CGATGCGGTCCGACAGGCGGCCCCACCAGGGCGATGCGATAAACATGAGAATAGAATATATGGAGGCCAAAACGCCGCCCACAATCACGATCAGATCCTCCTGATTACGGCGCTCCGGCGGCAAAATCGAATCCAGGCCATCCAGGAGCGGCAGCGCCCATTGATCCACTCCAACCTGGCGCACAGACCCAAGGTATTGACTGAGCAATTCCGGGATCAATGGGAAAATGATCGTAAAACCCATCAAGTCCAAAAACAGGATCAGAAGTATCAGCCAGGTATTACGGGTGCCAGGGACGGCGCTGCGGGACATAATTCCACATTAGGAAAATCGTTTCCCGGGCAAATGAAAAAAATGTTCTTTTCAAAGCATTCCGGCATCATTGTATAGCAACTATGTCCGGTGATTTCCTGACAGTAGATGAGTTGCAGAACTCGGACCAGGTAGTACCGGTCGGCAAGGATTATATTCCGGGGGTGGAAACCCGTCTGCGCAATACCGTCTACCGCCTCTTCGGTCGACCGGAAAACCCGGACGCTGGCTCGGACATCAGCGATTACGAATTACTGGCCGAAGCCGTATTCTGGTCCATCGGCGAGCTGGTAAATAATGCCAACAAGGCCAACAACCGCTGGGCAGTCTTGCGGCAGGCCTTGTTTCAGAAGGTCAAGAAGCTGCAGCCCGAAATGGAAGACGCCAAACTCTACCAGGATATTGATTATGCGATCCAGCATAATCAATCCGATATGCTGAAGAATTACGGTCTGAGCAAGGTGGATTTAACCTCCTCGATTCTGCGCTTGATTGAAATGCACAAAACCAATTCCTTTGCCCTTTCGGAAAAATTTGGTAAAAAAATTGATATTACCCTGCGCTTAAAGCAAGCTGGCGATCGCAAGCTATTAACCATTAACGTCATTAACAATTCGCCGATCACTGTTGTCGACAAGAGCCGGGTGGAGTTTAATGTTGACAAGATCAAGGAAGATCTGATCAGCGCGCAACGCAATCCCTATGAAGCGGCCGTCCAGTTGTACGACAAGATGGCCGATCATGCCGGCGGCGGTTTCGGGGCCGGACTGCGCAGCATTGTGCTGTTTCTAAAAGAAGCCTATTTGCCTTTTGGGACAGAGATCATGTTTTCGAAGTTAATTCAGTATCGTTCTGCCGGAAATTCAACCATATTTTCTATTGAGCTGCCTGTGCCCGCTTGAGCTTGATCCTGCATCCCCTTGCAGCAAAGGTCAGCGGAAACCTCAAACAGAAACACAGCCTACATTCAGCAATGGAAGCGACAATCACAATCGGCTTGAGTCTGGTCATCCTGTTAGGAGTCAGCGCGCAGTGGCTGGCCCATCGCATTCAGATGCCGTCGATACTGCTCTTACTCGTCGCGGGTATTGTGGCCGGTCCGTTTACCGGAGTGCTTTTGCCCGATCGTCTGCTCGGTAATCTGCTATTTCCGATCGTTTCCATCTCGGTTGGAATTATTCTTTTTGAGGGCGGCCTCAGCCTCAGCTTTAAGGAAGTCCGCAGTTCCGGTCGCATCATCACCCGTTTGCTAACGATCGGGGTCTTGATCAGCTGGGTGGCCAGCTCCTTTCTGGCCTGGTTTTTTTTGGAGTTCAAACCCGGTCTGGCTATCCTGCTGGGCGCCATTTTGACTGTGACCGGTCCGACTGTGATTGGACCGATGCTGCGCTTTATACGACCCCAGGGAGATTGCGGATCTATTTTAAAATGGGAAGGCATCCTGGTAGACCCGATCGGGGCCATGCTGGCTGTTCTTGTCTATGAAGTAATTGTGCATGATGTGTCCGGCGGCGATCGTCTATTGCAGGCTCTGGAGGTTTTGCTTAAGACTACCCTCGTGGGCGGACTAATCGGTGTTGCGGCCTCTGCCATTCTGGTGCTCGCTTTTTATAAGGGCCGGGTGCCCGATTTCTTGCAGAATCCGGTTACTCTAATGTTTTTAATAACGGCCTTTACAGGATCCAATTATCTGCAGGAAGAATCCGGATTGCTGGCAACAACAGTGATGGGTATTGTGCTAGCCAATCAAAAATGGGCGCCGGTGAAACACATTATTGAATTCAAGGAGACCCTGCGGACCTTGTTAATCTCCAGCGTTTTTATCTTGCTGGCTGCCAATATCAAGCCGGAACAATTGCAAACCATCAGTCTGAATACCTTTTTCTTTTTATTGGCCCTGGTATTGCTTGCCCGACCCCTGATGGTGTATCTGAGCACGCTGGGCACACGGCTCGACTGGCGTCAGCGATTCTTTCTGGGCAGCATGGCGCCGCGCGGAATCGTCGCCGCGGCCGTCGGGTCTGTTTTTTCACTCAAACTGGCCGGCGTGTACCCGGAAGCAGAGTTGCTGGTCTCGACTCTCTTTTTTGTAATCGTGGGCACGATCGCTATTTACGGTCTTTTCACCGCTCCGGTCGGTCGCCTGTTAGGGATTGCCGGCGCCAACCCCCAGGGTGTTTTGATTGTCGGCGCTCATTTTTGGGCCCGTCGGATCGCCGTTTTGATTCAACGCTTTAACTTGCGAGTGCTGCTGGTAGATAGTAATATGTATAATGTTTCTTCTGCACGATCGCAAAATCTGGAAGTCATTCACGGTAATATTCTGGACGAGCATGTAATTGATCAGCTGAACCTGGAGAAGATCGGCAAACTGTTGGCGATAACTTCCAACGATGAGGCCAATGCCCTGGCCTGCATTCAGTTTCAGGAGGTATTTGGCCAGGATCAGGTTTTTCAATTGGCACCTTTCAAGAATCTGGCAGAGACCACTTTCCATCAAGCGGACATGCCAGCCGCTCTGGCTGGCCGCTGTTTAGGCAGTGAAAGCCTGACCTACGGACGCATCGCCGAACTCATGCGCAGTGGCTCTACCATTGAACTAATCGCAGTCGGCAATCATCGCAATCTAGGCGAACTGTTGGCCAGCCGTTCGCAAAAACTGATTCCATTGGCATGGCTGTACGCCGATCACCGCATGGCCTTCTTCACACCGCGCCAGGAACAGGAGATGAAGCAGGCGCATAGTCTGATGGCTTTGGTAGCCGAACAGTAGTCAAGGCGGCCGACTTTAACCTCTTTCTAGCACGGAATCCAGATCGCTTAGCATCTCATACAAGACAGCCAGCTCCAGTTCGTTGCGGGAATGCAAGGTGCGGGCATCACCGGCCAGGCCGACCAGTTTTGCCAATGCCTTTGCGGCGCTGTCGTCCGTCAGCAGCATGAGCTCGAAGGGCAAGCCGGATACCCGGTCCTGTAGGCGACTATGAAAGCGCAACTCCCAACTAGAATGCGGATGAAAACTTTGCAGAATTTCAGCCAGTTCATCCAGTTTGCCAGAGCGCCAGATTTGAAAGAATCCATGCACCGGGTCGCTGATTTGCGGTTGTGCGTTTTGAAACTGAGCAATCCGAAATGCCAAATGCACACAATCGGCGATGCGCAAGGCTTCCAGGATTCTTTTTTGCACGACCTTGTCCAGGTTGCGCATCACCTTCCGATGGGCCGCGCTGGAAGTGTAGGTTGAGTGCATTGCGATTTTCCGCAATAATGGAACACTACTCGCCATGGTCTGCGGAAAGGCGATCAGACCCTTTAAGACATCGCAACAGGCCAGAAACAAGCGTTCCTGAATCAAGTGCCGATATTCATACTGAATGGCAACTGGAATCTGTGAATCGTCCAATTGCACTTCAAGTTCGGTCAACTGGATCCAGTCGGCGCAGGCCAGCCAGGCCCGGGCTATATCAGCGCCAGATTTGCCGGTATGCAATCGACAGCGCGCAAAGAATGCTATCCCGGCGCTATTGATAATAGTATTTACAATTCGGGTCGTAATCAGTTCGCCGCGCAGCGGATGCTCCAGTATGGACTCCTCAAAAGCCTGCGTGAGTTCTTGCGGAAAATAGGCCCGCAAGTAGTGATTGTAATCAGAGCCATAAAAGGTCCGCTCTTTTTGCAAAACATCTTTGATATAGAGCTTTTGGAAGCCCATCAAAGAAGCCAACACGGGACGGGGCAGGAGTAGCGCCGGATTCGCGCCAGGCTCGAGATCGCTATCATAGGGCATATGGTCCTGTTCCCGTTGTATCCAGCCCTCGCGCACCAGATCACGGATGCATTCCCGAAAATAAAGCATTTGATCACCGCGTCGTATTTCCTCAAGTGACAGACCCAGGTTATTGGCCGAATTATGAGCCAGTACTTTTTCAATCTCCTGTTTTTCAATGCGTCGAATCCATTGAATACGTTCCTCTTCATTTTTGATGATTCCCTTGCGCTCCAGTGATCCTAATAAAATTTTAAGATTCACCTCATGATCGGACATATCCACACCGGCCGAATTATCAATCGCATCGGTATTCAGACGAACCTGGTTCAGCGCGGCTTCGATTCGGGCGGCCTGGGTGAAGCCCAGATTACCGCCTTCGCCAACCACTTTGGCCCGAATTTGATTGCCGTTGATCCGCACACGATCGTTAAGCGAATCCTGGGCATCAAAATGCGTTTCCTGGGCTGATTTGAAGTATGTGCCAATGCCGCCGTTCCACAACAGATCAACCGGAGCCTGCAGGATGGCCTTGATGGTATCCTCGCCTGATAATTGCTCAGCGGTAATACCCAGGGCCTGGCGTGCTTCGGCAGACAGCTCAATCGAGCGGGCATTGCGATCAAAAATGCCGCCCCCCGTGCTAATTAGAGCACAATTGTATTGATCCCAATTGAGACCGGCTGTAAACAGCCGTTGGCGTTCCTGCCAGGCAGTCGGGCTGTCCGGGTTCGGATCAATAAAAATATACAGGTGATTAAAAGCGGCAATCAGCGCCATGCTCTTTGAAAGCAACATTCCGTTCCCGAAGACATCGCCGCTCATATCGCCAATGCCGACGACCCGGATGGCACCCTTGTCCGGATCCAGCCCGGCTTCCAGACAATGACGACGCACTGATTCCCAGGCCCCTTTAGCGGTAATGCCCTGCACCTTGTGATCATAGCCCCTGGAACCGCCAGAGGCGAATGCGTCATGCAACCAGAAATGCTGCTCAACCGATACCGCGTTGGCCAGGTCGCTAAAGGTCGCCGTGCCTTTGTCGGCCGCAACCACCAGATAGGGATCATCACCATCGAGGCGCTGAATCCCGGCCGGCGGATGCACCCGCCACTCGGCATCATAGTTATCCGTCAGTCGCAACAGGCACCGGATATAGCGCTGATAGGCTGCCTTGCCGGCCGCAATCCAGGCCGCGCGGTCTGGAAAAGCGCCTTGCTTGAGCACAAAGCCGCCCTTGCTGCCCACCGGGACGATAACTGTATTTTTGACCATCTGGGCTTTCATCAGGCCCAGCACTTCCACCCGATAGTCATCCATTCGATCGGACCAGCGCAGACCGCCGCGAGCCACCGGCCCACCGCGCAGATGCACGCCCTCCATGTCATAATCAAAGACAAAAATCTCTGCGAATGGTCGCGGCAGGGGCAGGAATTCCAGTCGATAGCTTTGGATTTTGAAACTGATCTCGGATTGATTCAAAAAGTAATCCGTGCGGACGATCGCCTGACAAAACAGATGCAAACGCCGACACATCGTCGCTTCTTGCAAACCCGGCATGGATGCAATCATCTGCTGAATCACCGCATCACCCTCACCCTCCGACTGATTTTGGGCCGGATTATGACGCTCGCTGAATGCTGTCAGTAACAATCGGCAGTAATCGGGATATTTCAATAGTGTTTCAAAAAGGGTCTTGCGGGAATAGCCCTTGTCGACCTGGAAGTACCAGGCACCAAGAGCCTTTAATAGCTTCAATTGACGGCTATCCAGCCCGGCTGTCACAACCAGCCGATCCAGACGATTGGACGTCGCTTCCCCGCGAATGACTAGCTGCAAGGCGCGCGACAAACGCTCCCGGTCATTCTTGTCACTGATGGCGTCGTCCTGGATGGTATAACTGGAGACAATGCGATTCTGGCCGGCGTAGCGGTAATCGATCGAGTATTCGCTTTGCACCTGCAGCCCAAAATTTTCAAGCAGCGGGATCGTCCGGCTGAGCGCTATCTCGTGCAAGCTGTAGATTTTGACAATGGACTGGTCCGCGCGTCTGATACACCGAACACGGATACTGCGTTCCGGTGTTAAAGCTTCCAGTTGGTCCAGATCAAGCAAGCTCTCATAGGGGCTTTGTCTGATCTGAAAATCTGCTCCCATGCCGGCAAAATAGCGCTCCAGGCTTTGATTGATAAAATCTAGTCCGGTATGTTTGTTATGCACCAATCGTCGAAATTCAACGGTCCAGGTATGAAATACCGGCGCCAAATCATGTTGCAGTTTTTCAAGGATCTCCGTCTCAAGTTGTAAGGGGGTCTGAATGCCCAGGATCAACAGTCGGTTCTTGTTCAACTTGTCCTGCGTATAGTACAGCATCTGCTCCTGGCGACTGCCAAGAACTTCGATCAAACGGTTTCGGATATCATCCAGTTTTTCCCGCATGGGCACAGTGGCCAGAATCCAGTACATCCTGTGACTTCGATCTGGACAAACAACGAATTCAGGCTCGCGGGCATACAAGTTGTTTATAAAAAAGCTATATATTTCCGGAGCAAGGTCAGGCCTGGTATACAGGATCCCAAGCGGCACACGGCCGGCAATGGACAGAATTTCTTTTGCTGTAAAAGAAGCCGGCAGTACGCGGCTGCGCTCGATAAAATCGCGCAGTTGCCCGCTAATATGGGGCACCAGAGAGCGATCCATTAATTCTGCCTTCTGGGCAAACAGACCAATCAAAAGCAGATCCGTCTGCGTCCCAGGCAGAATGGCGGCATAGTACAAGCGGCTACGGTTCACCGAGCTGAACAACGTGCTCTCCAGAATTTGCCAGCCATTGACAAGGTCCTGCCGCCGCTCCGTGTCCTGCAGGTTTTGTTGAATGACTGCCAGTTGCTTTTCAATTTTCAGAATTCCATAGGCCGATTCGACGGTGCCGGTTTTAGTGATACGAGCGGAACCCATCAATATCATAAATTCCAGTAACCAGTCCTTGTATTCAAGCGCCGCAGCCGACATGGGCACTTGTTGCAGTATCTGCAACCCATCGGCATAGTCGCCGGTAATCAGCTGCAATTCCCGGACCTGCTCTTGCAAATCGCTTTCCACCTGTTGTAATCGATCAGTGGACTGACGCGGAATTTCAATATAGACCAGCGACTCATAGCTGTTGCCCGTGAATGCAAGCAGACATCCGGCTTGGTCGCGTTCCAGCGGCAGGACGGGGTGGATGACTTGCTCAATCGGCAACCCGGCCGAATTCAGATACTCGATCAGCACGTCGACGATGAACCGGCAATCAGGCTGATTGACCTCAATAATGCTTTTGCCGGCCAGCCAGTATTGATCATCAGCCGGGTTAAAGGCGCGCACCTGAATCAAACTCGAGCGCTGGGCCACAAAGCCCAGTCTTTGCTCCATAAAGTTGTCCAGATCCGCTGGCGTCAAAAAGGAGCGATAACTGGCCGGTATATAAAACTCGTACAACTCCTTGAATTGATGACTCAGGTCGGGATGGATTTGCATGCTGGAAATCGCCTTAAATGGATTGTTGTTAGTTTCGGACCTGTTTCCGGCATGTCAAATACAAGTAAGCAAATGACTGAAAAGGCTTGCCGATCTGCTTTTGTGATCAACTCTGGAGCTTTTATGCCCGATGGAGATCAAAATTCGGCCGTGCAGGACCAAAGCACCGATTTGCAGGATAACGCACCTGGTAGATACCAGTCCCCTAGCGGGGTAACGGGCACTCAGGTAGTGCGTCTGCCGGGGATGCAAACCGATTCCGGATATACCTTCCAGGAGCTGGAAATCAGCTATATGACCCTGGGGCGATTGTCGCCGCGACGCGACAATGCAATTCTGATTTGCCATGCCCTGTCGGGCAATGCGCATGTAGCCGGTATCAGCCCCAACAGCGGACGACCAGGTTGGTGGGATTTTCATGTTGGTCCCGGTCGCAGCATCGACACCAACCGCTATTTTGTGATTTGTTCCAATGTGATTGGCGGTTGCAACGGATCAACGGGACCGACAAGCCTCAACCCCGAGACGGGACAGCCCTGGCGAATGCACTTCCCCCCTGTTACCATTCGAGATATGGTTCGGGCGCAAACCCGTCTGATCGACCACCTCGGTATTGAAACGCTGTTTGCAGCAATTGGCGGTTCAATGGGCGGCATGCAATCTATGGTTTGGGGAGTCGATTATCCCGAAAGGGTGCGCTATGTGGTTCCCATCGCCTCTTGTATGGCCCACTCTGCCATGCAAATCGCCTTTAATGAGGTGGGCCGCCAGGCAATCATCAGTGACCCGCAGTGGAACAAGGGCAATTATTCCAGCGATGCCAAACCGGATACCGGTTTGGCGGTGGCCCGCATGATGGGGCATGTGACCTATCTAAGCGAATTTTCGATGGATAAAAAATTTGGCCGACGGATCCAGCGACCAGCCGAACCCGAAGATATTTTCCCTGACTTTTACCGGGTGGAAAGCTATCTCAAGCACCAGGGCCATAGCTTTGTGGAACGATTTGATCCCAATTCCTATCTATATATTACCAAGGCCCTGGATCGCTTTGAGCTCTTTGCCGAAAGTCAAACCGAGGTAGAAACGAAACTGGCCCGCGTAGGCGCCGGGTTTTTGGTGGTCTCTTTTGACTCGGACTGGCTCTATCCGCCATCACAATCGCGTGAACTGACAAGGATGCTTAAGAAAGCGGGCAAGCAGGTCAGTTATGTAAACTTACAAACCCCCTACGGACACGACAGCTTCCTGATTTATAATGTGGAGTTTTCGCGCATTCTGAAAGGCTATCTGAATAATCGTTACCAGCGATTATCAGCCCTGGAGACTGCATCTTGAACCGACTGCTGTATGAGACTGCAATGGACTGGGTATTTGAAGGGGCCAGAGTATTGGACCTGGGCTGCGGCGACGGCCTGTTTTTAAGTCAATTATTTGAAAAGCGCCGTATTAGCGGCGAAGGTGTGGAGCGGGATAGTGCGATGGTCATGCTTTCTATTGAACGCGGTCTCGACGTTCATCACGGCGATCTCCTGGATGGCCTGGCTCAACATCCCGATCAAAGCTTCGATTTTGTAATGCTGCTGGGCACATTCCAGGAGTTAATAGCGCCCGAAGCCGTTTTGGCCGAATCCTTTCGAGTGGGACGACAAGTCATTCTAGCCCATTCCAATTTTGCCAATTTTCGTTATCGTTGGCATCTATCCTGGCAGGGACGCTCCCCCAAAACCGATGATGAAGATCGCCCCTGGTACCGCAGCCCGACTACGCAGCTTTTTTCTGTGGAAGATTTTATAAAATATTGTAACCGTCGTGGCGTGCATCGCAAGCAGGCGGCCTTTTTTGGACGCAAGCGCCGCCTGCGCTTCTGGCCCAACCTGTTTGCGCGCGAGGCCCTGTGGCTCCTGGAAGCCCGGGCCAGCAGTTTCACGAAACACGAGAAAGCAGGCAATGCCGCCAGGGGATAACAGCCATGAGCTGACGCTTTTTTTGGGCCAGTACGTTAGCGATCATAAACGAGAGCTCATTGAACAGGTTATCACCCGCCGCACGCGCTACATCACGGTCGTTCTGGAAGATATTTATCAGCCTCACAATGCCAGCGCTGTGTTGCGCAGCTGCGAGTGTTTTGGTATTCAGGATCTGCATATCATAGAAAATGAAAATTCTTACAAACCCAACCCGGGCGTTGCTATGGGCGCGGCGAAGTGGCTGGACCTGCACTATCATCGCAGAGCGACTGGCACAAGCACAACCGAGCATACCAGACTATGGCTGGCGGATTTGCGTAAAAGGGGCTACCGGATCGTCGCAACCAGTCCGCATCAAAGCAGCCACACACCGGGCACAATTCCAATCGATCAACCCCTCGCTCTGTGTTTTGGATCCGAGGAGCCGGGTCTCACAGAGACCGTTCTGAACGCAGCCGACCTGAGCTTGCAACTGCCAATGTACGGCTTCACCGAAAGCTTTAATATTTCCGTCAGCGTGGCTTTAAGCCTGGCGCCCCTGGTCGAACGATTGCAGCAAAGCAGTTTTGCCTGGCAACTGAATGAAACCCGGAAAGCCGAACTGCGGCTGCAATGGTATCGCAAAATTGTAAAACGCCACGCCGCTCTGGAGCGCAGGTTTTTTGCGGATTTGCAAACACCTGGTTAAGCAACGATCTCAGGGCTTCCCGGCGGACTGGTCTGGATCAGACGGCAACCGGCTGTTCTCAGGATCCGGCGTTACCGGCGCCGATTCTAAACCTTCGCGGATGGCGACCAGCGCTTGCTGGAGGGTACGGTCCTGGAATCGGAGCGCCAGGGGCAAGTGCCGGGCGCAAAACCAGACGGCGTTCGGCGGATGACCGCTAAAACCAGGCTGCGCCAAACGCTCATTCTGGATTTTGTCGGCGGCTGTTTCTTTGAAAAAAATTAAATCCCCTTCATTGGGATCAAAGTCAGAATCGCAAATTGCGCAAATCGGTGGTTTCATACTTCAGACACTCCGTCTTGATTACACGCTGAATCTGCTAGTGCTCCGGGCGGGCCAATTCCTCCGAGCGGGGGGTACCCAGAAAATGCGGCCCGCTTTTGCGGATCAAACCGCGGGCATAAAGATCTCCGGCAATGATCACCAGTCCCTGTCGGGCATCCTCGTCTTTGGCAGTTGATGGGTTTTGGCGCGCACCGGCCATCAGGGCATTCAACTCCTCACGCTGGGCCGGATTCATTATGCCCAACAACGAACCGGCCAAACGACCATCGGCGCTATTCATCACACGTGCCAGCAGGGGCAAGGGCGCGTTTTGCAGGATATAATACAATGCCAGATTGTCGCAAAACAGCAAATCCTGGATTTTAGTAAAGGCCTGCCTGGCACTCATGGAACGAAAATACCTGCCTGGTAGAACCTGTCAACTCTCCTCGATTTTTGCAGATCGGATACCCATTCTGCCAATGCACAGAGTCGAACCCGCTTTTTACCGCAAAGGCACAATTCAGGATGTGCAAGCATAGCCGTGGCCTGGCGTCTCAGGCTCCGCCCACATTGGGATTGCTATAGCTATATAGTCCATGCACGCTGCCCTGCGCCTGGGCACTGGGGGTGCGTTTTTCAAAGCGCAGCCGACCGGCGCGCACCGCTTGATGCAGTTCCTGCACCCCGCGCACACCCATGTCCTGAAAACTGTGTTTCAGGCCCTGCATAAGATAGGGCACGTAATTAAACAATGAACCTTTGTCAACGACCGCTCCCGAAACACCCTGGGCCACCTTGATCGGCGCATCTTCGGAAAAGTAACGCTTCTTGCCGCCGGCCTCCATCGCCTCCAGAGAGGCCATTCCGCGATATCGCTTGAGACGCACTCCATTTTCATAGAAATACTCGCCCGGAGCTTCATGGGTGCCGGCAAACATGGATCCCATCATGGTAGTCGAAGCCCCAATGGCCAGTGCGTTAGCAATGTCGCCAATATTAGAGATACCGCCGTCTGCAATGACCGGCACGCCCTGACTGGCCGCATAGCGGGCGGTTTGGTAGACCGCGGTTGCCTGTGCCCGACCGACGGCCATGGTATCCTGGGTAATACAGATCGATCCCGGTCCCATACCAATTCGCAGGGCATCGGCCCCCGCCTTGATCAGGTTATGAGACTGCTCCACAGTAACCACATTGCC
>JAGRNA010000207.1:5685-9263 GCA_020441005.1 Leptospiraceae bacterium | reverse complement strand
GACCAGGCCGCACCCAGGCGTCCCGTTCCCTCTGCTTCTTGCAGTACCTGGATTAACAGCGGCAGACTGGCCTTCTCTTGCAACCAGCCCAGCGCCTGGGCCAATTGTTCCCGATCGGGAGACTTTTTGTCGGCCAGTCGTTTTTCGATGGGCAGTCGGCTGGCACTGATTTTCAAGCGTCCCGCGACCAGAGCGGCCGGTCCGATGCTCTGCGGCGGGCCCTGGTTTAAAAGCCTCAAAACCTGCTGCCGTGTTTTTGGATCGCTAATCTCGCTGAGTACAGCCGCAGCGTTATAGGCGATTTCCGGGTTGTCGGATTCGAGTAGTGGAAATATGGCCGACAAACTGGCGTGATCCTGAATTAGAATCAGGGCCTTGCCAGCATTTTCCCGTAGCCTGGGCTCCTCCAACGCCAACCCTTCAATGAGTAGCGGGGCGGAGGCCTTATCTGCAATCCGGCCCAGGGCCAGATAAACAGCCGCACGATTGGGTCCCGGTGCAGTAGTTTGGGCTAGCTGCCTGAGCCAGGGGGCCGCTCTCTGGACCTTTAGTTTGCCCAACGCCATCACTGCTGCCCTGGATTGATCCGGGTCGCTCAGGCCCTGCGCCAGCTTGAGAATTGCCGGCCCTTGACTGGTCGCGTTGAGACTGACCAGGGTCTGCATCGCAATCAGGCGCGTATTATTCAGATCAGATTTCAAATAGGGAACAATTGCCGGTGCAACTCGCTTGTCTTCAAGTCGAGCCGCGGCCTCCATAATGTATTCAGCCTGAACGGCCTTGTCATTTTGTAATAGATGCGTCAAGATCGGTCCGGCTCCTTTGACCTGAAACTGACCCAGGGCGATCGCCGCTGTCTGGCGCACATTGGCGGCTTCATCTTCCTGGGCTAACTGCAACAGACGAGGTCCAGCCTGGCGGTATTGAAATTCCATTGCAGCCAGAATCGCATCCGCTCGCTGATTGGCATCGGTGGATTGCAGGCCGGCCTCTACCGCGGCCCATTCCTGAAGCGGTCGTCCGCTGGCTGTTGCACCGGGTACTGCCGTCGGCTTGGGCGGTCCGCAAAATGCAGCCCAAAAACTGGCCATCAACATGAGCAGGAGTGAGCCTGGTCTGAGGGGAGTCTGCGATGGCATTATTCAGCGGCCGGAATTTCAGCCATCGCAGTATTCAGATTTTGAATCTCTTTTTCTATGGCGGCCAGATCAGCTTTGGCGGTCGGAATTTGATCGACGTCCAGTTTGTTTTGATGCAAGGCATACTCAATCAATTGCTGGCGTGATTCGAGCTCCTTCAATTTCTGCGTGAAGTATAGCTGTTGCTCTGCCGGGGTGATATCTCCCTGACCGGGATCACTTTCGGTTTTACGTTGCTTGTCGTCCCCGCTCGTACGCTGGGCGGCTCTCTGGCTGGCCAGGCGGATTTCGATCGAACTTACCTGATCCAGCACCTCACGCTGCTTTTGCTTTTGTTCCGCTGTTTGCTCGGGCAGAAAACGGGAAGGGATATACACATTCTCGGGATAAATGCTGGCGAATTCCTTCCACTCGCGCTTGACCTCCTCGCGGTCCACTTTCTGCAGATTAAATGCGTCCGGCCACAGATTGCGCATTTGATCCAGTTCTTCCTCATCAACGAAGGGCGGGGGCGCATCCTTGTAAAAGTCCTGTTTAATTTCCGTGCCTTCCCGGTTTTCCGTAGTATCTGCGGGCGTATCATCCTGCTGATTGATAAAAATGAACAAGCCGATAACGAGCAAGGTGACGATCAATATTGCGGCGATAAAAAGGGTTTTCTTTTCCTTGGGCATGGGGTACAGGGTCCTGTTTGTGTAATTGGCGCGTGCAAACAGCACACCGGTCATCCCGGCCAGCTGGACGCATTTCTAACGCAGCATGGTAGCAATTATCAGCGGGGCCAAGAAATTTTTCCTATCGGCCGAAAAATCTTTGCATTCGCGGTTCCCTCGTCCTGCTCTGTTGAACAGCAGCGCAGCGGTGAATCCAATCAAGGCGCTGAGCGTAAGACCATAAGTCAGATACAAGGCTGTAACCCAAAAAAGGCCGCCACCCGCAGGTGAACGGCCCTTGTCGCAACGGACGCTGTTAGCATTCGCTACTGTTCTGATGCAGCCTGAATTACATAAAGATGTTAATCAGGAAGGTAATGACCTGACCGAGAATAGAGTCACTCAGCCATTTTTTGAGATCAATCGGATGCCGGTTCAGCGAATCATAATACCAGGCGGCATACTCGCTTACTGCCGGGATCGACACACCGTACTTGGCATTGATGACCTTGATGAGCTCATTGGCCATCACGGCATGTCCGTATTTGTTGGGATGCACGCCGTCCAGGCCAAAGATTCCCGGTTTGCCGGGTAAGGGCCACATGGCTTGTGCGTTACCCGGGCTCCAGCCGCTGGCGGACTGAATGGCTCGACCGTTTTCTGCGATGTCGTCAAAGACCACCTTGGCGTCCATAACGGCGTAGCCCTTGGCCGCAGCCTGCTCGCGAATCAGATTGTTCAAGCGAGTCAGATAGCCGGTGATGGTCGCTACTTCGCTGGCGTCCAGTACGTGCGCGGGGCTGCTTACGCTGGAGCGGTAAAAAGCCTTTAGACCGGAGTAGTTGGCCCGTCCGCTCGGATCGGTGTATTTTTCCAGGTAGGCAATGGCAGTCACGTTTGGCACGGTGAATACCACACCACCGCGCACAGAAGCGATGTTACCCAGGCGATGGAATGCCTCGCGGATATCAGCATTGAAACGGGCTTCATCCAGGCAATCCAGGCTGGTTCCCAGAGCGGTACACAGGACGTGGTTGGCTCCGACAGCGCCGAAAATAAAAGAAGGCTGAATCTTTTCCATGATCTGAATTTGGGTTCCAGAATCGCGCAGCCCAAAGCGGTGGTATTTGTCCGGTTCCTGGCAGTCTGCGACTTCGACCCAGCGATAGGTATACCAGTACCATTTTTTCCAGTACCATTCCTTGACCCATTTTTTGGCTCGAATGTCCTGGCACTTGCCGCTGGTGTACAGGGCGTTCGTGTAATCCGCGCCGGTAATGCCTGCATGGGTCGGAGTGCTGACTGTGCTGTCGTTACCGCCTATTATGGTGGCTGCGATGCAAAACACGCCGCAGTCGCCATTCAGGGTGTCTTCCAGGTTAATGTAAGGGCCTTTCAGCTTGTTGTAGCTCAGGTTGGAGCCGGCTTGTTTGGAAACCAGGACCGGATAGGCCCAGTCCTGGGTTTTTTTCTCAACCGTGGCTCCAAAGAAGCCCTGGGAAAGCGAGTCGCCAATAGCGCCTGGCTTACGGAACAGATTGGAAAGGGTTTCGGCCTGCAGGGGTGCAATTGCAAGCATCCCGACCGCGGTCAAAACCCCGATAAGTGCAGAAACATATTTTTTTCGCATGTCTTCCTCCATAAAGAAACTCCGGCGGCTTGTGTGTATTTATTTGCCGTCCGGATTTTTTACATCCGCAGTTCTCTTACAAAAGCTGCCGACAGGGCAGGTTGTTGTCTGATTCGCAAAGATGCAAGAAAAAAACGCGGTGTTAGCGCGCTCTGG
>JAGRNA010000207.1:0-5614 GCA_020441005.1 Leptospiraceae bacterium | reverse complement strand
ATTTTCACCGGTTAAAGAGCCCGGGGTCGCCAGGCACTGTTCCATCGCCGGACCAGGGGCCGCTAATCACAAAAGCCCCCCTGTAAACCCGATTTGGCGGGATTACAGGGGGGCTCTCAGGGAAGTCAGTTTGACTGAAGGTTAGCTAACGTTGGCTGATTTTACAGTCTTGATGATCCGGGCGGCCACCTTGTATGGATCCGCGTTGGATGCAGTGCGGCGGTCTTCCAGGCGCCCCTTCCAACCGTCCTCCTTGGTGCTGATCGGGATGCGGATCGAAGCACCGCGGTCAGATACACCGTAGGAGAATTTATCGATGGACTGGGTCTCGTGGTGTCCGGTCAGACGTTGTTCGTTATAGGCCCCATATACTGCAATGTGCTCGGGGATGAATTTACCAAATTCTTCGCAGATTTTGATAAATGTCTCCTCTTTGCCCGAGGTTCGCATAACGCCGTTCGAGAAGTTGGCGTGCATGCCGGAGCCGTTCCAGTCACCTTTGACCGGTTTGGGATGCAGATTGATTTGCACTCCGTATTTTTCGCCAATTTTTTCCATCAGGTAACGGGCGATCCAGATCTGGTCACCGGCCTCTTTGGCTCCTTTGGCGAAGATCTGGTATTCCCACTGGCCTTTCATGACCTCGGCATTGATTCCTTCGATATTCAGGCCGGCTGCAATGCAGGCGTCCAGGTGCTCTTCTACGATCTCGCGACCGACGGCGTACTCGGCGCCAACAGAACAATAGAACGGTCCCTGGGGTGGTGGAAAGTAGCCCGCGGCGGGAAAGCCCAGCGGTGTGTGGTGCTCCAGATCCCATAAGGTGTATTCCTGCTCGAAACCGAACCAGAAATCCTCGTCATCGTCATCAATTGTGGCCCGGCCATTGCTCTCGTGCGGAGTTCCGTCCGGATTCAGCACCTCGGTCATGACCAGGTATCCGTCTTTGCGGGTGGGATCCTTGCACACAAAAACAGGCTTTAGCAGACAATCAGAAGAGTTTCCTTCGGCCTGCTCGGTTGATGAGCCATCGAAGGACCACATCGGTGCGCCTGCCACAGTGCCATCAAAATTACTAACTACCAGAGTTTTGCCCCGCATTGTTTGGGTGGGTTTATATCCATCTAACCAGATATACTCAAGTTTGGATTTTGCCATAGTTTGCTCCTTTTTGGACTTAGTTTGTTTTTCCAGCGCATTTCTTAGCAAATACCATGCCTGCCAGGAGCAGATCTGACAATTGCTACCCGGACTCTATTGGGACGCCGGGCAAGCAATCAAGGGCTGGCTCCAGAAAGTGGTTTGGGCCACCATCGCCCATCCTGGCGACTGCTTCGGCCGGCGGCCATCTGCATGGTAGCGCATCGAGCTCTATGATAGCTATCTGCTGGCGCGGCTAAAAATGCATAAAAGTACAGCATATATTCCATGTATTTATATAAATGTTCGTAAAACAGGCAGAAATACAGCATTTGCCAGCATTGGTTAGTCGCCGGGCATTGTCAGTCCGCCCTTGCCTGGCAATAGTGCGGGTAGTTTGGGGCGTTAATGATCAGATTGATGCAAAAGGCGGCCCGGAATGCACTTGATCGAGGGCTGCAAGGCAATCTGTGGATTTAGCGACCCCGATAAATAATGTATTTACGAAGAATTGGTTGTCATGGTACGGTAATTGCAGCATTGCAGGCGAAAGCCATGAGTGGCGGTTGCCTGCTGAAATTCAACAGGAAGGAAAAAAATAAAAATGGGAAAATTTGTAAATAGCGTGGATGAATTTTTCACCTACTGCAAGGAAAACAAGGCGGAATTCGTAGACTTGCGCTTCTCGGACATCAAGGGTGCCTGGCATCATTTAACCTATCGCATGAACGCCGTGGATGCGGATCGAATCAAGACCGGCATCCCTTTTGATGGCAGCTCTATTGAGGCCTGGCAACCAATTCACAAGTCGGATATGCTGCTGATGCCGGATGTGGATTCTGCATTTATGGATCCCTTTACCGCCGATCCAACGGTAGTTGTGATTTGCGATATCTTTGATATTTACAAGCAACAGCCTTACGAGAAGTGTCCGCGCAGCATCGCTAAAAAAGCCATGCAATATCTGAGTGAAAGCGGGGTGGGCGATACAGCCTACTTTGGTCCCGAGAATGAATTCTTCATCTTTGATGATGTAAAATTTCGCGACGCGATTAACAGTTCCTACTACAAAATCGATTCCCGGGAAGGAGTCTGGAGCGACGATCAGGAATTTGAAGATGGCAATACCGGTCATCGACCGCGGACCAAGGGCGGTTACTTTCCCGTTCAACCGGTGGATTCGATGGTTGATCTAAGGGCCGAAATCATGCAGACGATGGAGAAAGTCGGTCTGACGGTCGTTTTGGGGCATCATGAAGTGGCCCAGGCTCAGGGTGAGATTGGCGTTGTTTTCGATACGATGGTCAATGCAGCCGACAATGTCCAGAAATATAAATATGTGGTCCGCAATGTGGCTCACCTGTATGGCAAGACGGCGACCTTCATGCCCAAACCGCTGTTCGGCGATAACGGGAACGGGATGCATACCCACCAGTCAATCTGGAAAGGCGGTCAGAACCTGTTCTACAGCGAAGGCGAGTATGGCAACATCAGCGAAATCGCGAAAAACTACATCGGCGGTATCTTCAGTCATGCGCATGCTGTCGCGGCTTTGACCAACTCCTCGACCAACTCCTACAAGCGCTTGATTCCTGGTTTTGAGGCCCCCTCCATTCTGACCTACTCTTCTAAAAACCGGTCAGCCAGTTGCCGCATTCCCTGGGGCTCCGGCGAAAAGGCAACCCGCGTTGAGATGCGTTTCCCGGATTCTACAGCCAACCCTTACCTGGCGTTCGCGACCATGTTAATGGCGGGGCTGGATGGTATCAAGAAGAAGGCTGTGCCAGTCGGACCGATGGATGATGATCTGTTCGAATTGACCCTGGACGAGATCCGCGAGCGCAAGATCCCCCAGATGCCGCATACCCTGCGCGAGGCATTGGAGGCTCTGATTGCGGACAATGATTTTCTAAAACCGGTCTTTACCGATTTGTTTATTGAAACCTATCAACACTATAAGTTTGAGACCCAGGTCTGGCCTGATGAAGCCCGACCGACAGCATTTGAGTTTATTACAACCTACTCCTGTTAAATCAGCGCCTGGACGGCGGGGGCTTTGCCCCCGCTTTTTTTTTGGCCAGTCAAAATGGCGCGGTCCTGGCCGGCCCCGATGGCGCTTGGTATCCGGGAGTGGACCGTCAATGAGACCGGCAGCCTGGGCCAGCGTGAGCTGATTCATTCGTAATGTTCTGCCTGAGAGCCGGTCTTTTGAGCGGCAGGCCCCTCTGACCAGGACGGCGCATCGATCGTCCGATCTGGTCGCTACGCCGGGGATCCAAATCCTTTTTTGTAGCTGTTAGCCCGCTTTCGTCTTGCCGCACTATCCAGGCTCAATAATTGGTTAGCTATGTCAGTTCAATGGATGATTGCCGGACTGGGCAACCCGGGCAGCAAATATGCGCTTACGCGGCATAATATCGGCTTTATGGTTGTAGATCGCCTGGCCACCATGCTGGACGCCAGCTTTCAGTCCGGGCGCTGGCAAGCGGAGAGCTGTGAATGTCGCTTCGAACAGCAAAAACTGGTACTGATCAAGCCCCAGACCTTCATGAACCTGTCCGGCCAGTCCATTCAGCCGGCCCTGGCACATTATCACCTTGATGCTAGCCGCCTGATTGTGGTGCATGATGAAATCGATTTGCCTTTCGGTGAAATTCGGCTGAAAAGCGAAGGCGGTCACCGGGGTCACAACGGTCTACGCGATATCAAGGCCCGGCTAGGTAGCGGTGACTTTTATCGGATCCGCTTCGGGGTGGGCCGCCCCGCGAGCGAGCATGTCAGCGTGGCCGATTATGTTTTGGCCCGCTTTTTGGCTGAGGAACTAAGTGAACTTTCCACTGGCATTGATTTGGCCATTGATCAAATACGGCAACTGAGCCAGAGCCATTCCTGAATACAATGGCCGGCTGGTCGTGAATCACGGTCGGGGCATCAAAAACCGATTTGGCGATGACGATACTAAATAGAGCGCCCTGATCAGCGTGGGGCGATCGCTTGGGAATTGCGCGTCAGCTTATGGAACTCTTGTTGTTATTCTTGCTCGGGGGACTCACGGCCGGAATTGGCTTGTGGGCCGCCCTTGGTGACAAGCGGCAAAACGAGTCCAGGGTTGATGGGGCGGGATCCGCGCACACTGGTGCTGGAGATGGATCAGGCGGACCGCAAAGCAGTCCCGGGTTACCAGAGGCCTCCCCGAGCGACTCAGAGGGCGGTGCCGGGCAAGCGGTTATCCTGGGAGATCCGCAAAATGCAGGCGTTAAAGCGCTCCGGGAGATGCTCAAGCAGGCCCCTGCCGCAGTTGAGGCGGAAGTCAAACCAGCCCGAGCGGATGGCGCTCCCGCTGATGCAGGCGTTTCCCGCGGCCCCCTGAAGGTCAGCTTCAACACCGATCAAATTATTCCCAGAGCGTCGCGTTATGCGCATCATCGGCGAGCCCTTGGCACAGCAGACTCGTTTATCGAGCATGAAAAGGCCCAGGAGGCTCTAAGTATCTATGAGCGGCTGGAAAAGCGTATCCCGGATGAAGAAATCCAGCAGCGCATCGCTACCAATATTGAGGATATAAATCGCTGGCTGGCGGGCGCGGCCGGCGAGGAAGACTCACTGCAATTCCCGCAGATTGTGATCCCGATGTCCACCCAGGCGATCGCTCTGGAGAATTTGAATGAAAGCCTGAAGGTCATTTCAGAAAATCTATTAGAACGGATCAATGAAGCGGTCAGCCATGTGAACCAGATTGCGGCTGCGCCAGCGACTGGCGGGCCCCAGGCCAGGGCAACGGGCGCTGGCGAGTCCATGCCCCCGGCCACAGATGGCAGCCCGGTCGCGCTAGAATACAAGGCCCCGGGTATTCCGGATCAGCCGATCAGTTTGCCGGCTCTGGGTGAGATCATCGCCCTGAAAATTGGAGAGGGCTTGCAGGCCTTTAGACCAGAGCAAAAGGAGAACCAGCTGCCGCCAGGTATAGAGCTGGATGCCAATGGCAATCTGATCACAGACGGGTGGACGGATGCTGATTTTGAGCGTGAATGGGAGAAATACAGGAATTTACCGCTGAAAGACCGTCGCTCAGGCCAGGATCGGCGTGTTCAGGTGGATCGGCGGCGTGAAAACGATCCCCGGCGTCGCGATCGTCGATCGGGAGAGGAGCGCCGAAAAAAGGATTTATTCAAGGAGAGAGAAGAATTTCTAAAGAAACTGGAGCTGCACAAGCAGCGCAAGGAACAGCTGCTTGCCTGGCAAGCAGACCAGCAGCACAAGGATAGTGAACCGGAGCCGCTGATTAAAATCCCGGTCGAGGCGATTCTGGACAAAGCCAGTCTGGAAGAAACGCCAGAGCCGATTGCAATCGCACCGGAGCCGGAGCCAGAGCCGGAGCCCGAACCGGAGCCAGAGCCGGAGCCCGAACCGGAGCCAGAGCCGGAGCCCGAACCGGAGCCAGAGCCGGAGCCAGAACCGGAGCCCGAGCCCGAGC
>JAGRNA010000206.1 GCA_020441005.1 Leptospiraceae bacterium | reverse complement strand
CGTGCACAGTAAAGAATGCCTGGAAACTAGTGAGGGCACCCACGGCAACGGCCGGTGACCGGTTCTGATTTTTGGGCCGTCAGTTGTTTGAAGGCAAAGGTATGGGTCGTGAGCACCCCGTCCGGCTATTGGGGCGCATCGTGAGGCTTCGGTGGTATTGAATCCACAGACGCGTCGTTATTACCCGCCTCACGACCGGGCTATGCAGGTTTTCTCGGCAGTATTGTCTTGGTTATAAGGTTATTTAGCGGCGCCTTCAATTTGCTCCGATTATGAATACAGCTCTATCCTTACTATTTATCAATAAGCAATCGGTAGCCAAAGTGTGACTTCGGGCATTTTGCGGCGGACAGGAGCGCACAAAAATATGCGTACTGCATGTGTCAGCAAAATCAGAGTCACATTTACCGCCATCGTCGCATTTCACTATCAGAGATTCGGCTATGATCCCACTTTGTGAGCTAAATCCATAACACTGTTTTAGTTTAGATTGCAGGGCTACTTGAAGCTGTTGATATGTTTCGGCTTCTTTGGGTCCCTCGGAACCAACACCAAAGCCATATCCTTGACCTTGCTCAGGTCCACATGACATAAACAAGGCATAAGTCAGTGTGATGAAAAATACAAATGGTACCTTGTCCATAAGCATTCGATTTATTCGACTCCCAAGTCACGACTCAAATTCCTTTCATCGAACAAATTGGACCCCTCACTGTTTAAGCCAAATATACAATCTGCGGATAGAAAAACTAATGGGCTTGGTTTACAAGGAGTCAAGGCTACCTGATTTATGCAGTTTTGCACAGTTCTGCCATCACACAGTTTATCAGCGCCACAGTCTATTTCTAATACAGCAGTTGAAATGATAGCGTCATCAATGCTTCCCGTGCATTGCATGGACCTTAGAATCATCGCTCCGACAATTTCTCGATAGGCTTCATTTTCCGGCTTGTGCCTCTTCCTTACAAGGTCATTTTGGTAACAGCCTGTTATCAAAATGACAAATGCCAATCCGCTCGCTATTTTACTGAGACATATCAATGAGAATTCCTCCTGCCATGCAGTAAAGGCCACCTATTGTCTGAAAATTCTCAAATGGGACCCATTGAACAATCTCTGGTGAAGGTGAATTATACTGCGCCACTGGTTGGCTTGATATATAATGAGCACAAGCTGCAACGAACATATTGCCAATGCTATGCCCAGGATGGTTATCATAGCTTGCGCTTGGATGACCTGTCCCAATATCTTCAAAAATTCCCCATTGCTTTCTACGGTGATTTTTCTTTTTTTTCCGCGTGTACTCATTAGTCATATATCTGGCCAGCAAACAGGCATTGTCATCGCCCTGATCGCAAGCAATTTCGATGAAAACATCAGCGATCACTTTTTCTTCATATGAGGGCTTCCACGAGTGTTGTACGGTTTCCCACCAAGCACTAGTTTGCACTGCCACATATTTGTAGAATTTGTAAATATTGTAGAAAATTTTCCCAAAGAAATTACTATTCCAGAATTTATCCCAGCTTTTATTTGAAAGTCCGAGTCTACATGCTTGCCCTGAGTGACAATGGTAGTTTTTTCCATGTACTAAACGGTTGTAACCATTGGAGATTTGTTCAACACCCCAATTTACGCCGTTCATCGCATTTGTTGCTGTAAAATTACGCCAGTCACCAGCCGTGGCCGCTAATTGAAAACCGCCGGTAATGCCAGCTATTGCCCACTTAAGACCACCCATCATGGCTGCCAATACCCCGACCTCCCCGCTGGGATCGGTCATCACAATCGGGCTGCCGTGCACGTAGCCATAGCGATCAAAGTTACTCCACCCGGCCATGTCCTTGTGCCTGGGGTCGGTCTGTAGAAAACGGGCCGTCTCGGGATCGTACATCCGGGCCTTGTAGTTATAAAAGCCGGTCTCGTAGTCATAAATCGTAGTCTGGACACCTGCCATTGGCAGGTGCTCGGGTTCACATTGCACTTCAAAGAAGTGGTTTGTAGTGCAATGTGCCTGACCCGTGTACTTCTGGCTGATCAGGAATTGCTTGCCGTTGTTATCCGCGTCCGTGTCGGTCAGCTCGCGGTTGAGGCGGCCATAGGGCAGGTAGACGTAGCGCGTCACCACGGTGCCGTCTTTGGCCGTCACCAGGTAGTTGCTCTGTAGGTGATTGCGCCGCTGATTCGCAGAATCAGAGGCATGCACAGGATGTGCAACCAGGCCGACAGGCCGCATCCGGCCTGCGCCAGAAAAAGACATGGAGGTCTTTGGCAGGCGCACATAGGAATCAAAAAAGTAGGAACCGATCAGGTCGTTGGTGGCATCGCCGAAGTCGCCGGGCAACAGGTTGTCATCCGATGCGTCGGAAATGTTGACCCAACTGGCCATGCTGGTGATTGTCATGAAGCTGAATAGCATCGCGGTTGCCAGAGACGTCACAGCATGACGCTGCCGGATGGCCGTGTCAAGGTTGTTCGCGGTTTGCAGCGCTACCCGGCGCGTTTTTTGTACGAGTTGGCCAAGCTGACGCCAGATTGCGGCGGGCCTCATTTGCAGGCCCAAAAGCAGGTAACAGAGGCTGAAAGCGATTAGCGTCCATAGTAGTTGAGTCAGGCCGCTGAACTTGTAGGTCATAATGTAAGCCTGCATGTACTGCCCGCGCATCTGCCAGGCTGCACCGTGGATACCGTGCACATTAAAGAATGCCTGCCAGTAGGCGTTGTTGCTATATTGACTGAGCGTCCGTCTCAATGTGCTCGCTGCATACACAAACGGTCGTCGAGTGCTGGCGCCACTTTCGGCTGTGGCGGCAGCGTATCGAAACGAATCCAAATTCCTGATAGCACCCCCAGCGATGACCGGATTCACCGGTTCTGATTTCTGGGCCGTCAGTTGCTTGAAGGCAAAGGTATGGGTTGAGAGCACCCCGTCCGGCTTGCGCACCACGAGAGTGTGCAGCTCTTGAGCGGTTGTTGCGTGATTGGGCTCGCTCCTCACCCCCTTGGTTCAGGCACCATCGTCTAAACATAACCCTGTTCCATTGACCCGGGTCAAATTATCAAAAATAGTGGCAATCAAAACTGGAACGCATCAATACTTGCGTTTCTATATCCAACGCATTTCCGGACGAGCCGGCTTTCTGATTGGCATCCACACGTTGACGCACGGCGGCCATCGACAGGGAGCGATCTTGTTCATCGCACAGTCGACCATCTTCAAAAAGTAGTTCAGCCACATATTCATATTTCCAGGCGGGATGAAAGCCCATATGCGCATAGTATTTCTGAATAAAGCCGTCCGTACAGAGTAGACCCCCGCTATAACTGACAAGCAGGGATAGATCATGATAGACATTATTAAACCAGCCGTCTCGGCCGGGATCTACCGGTGCCACACCCTGGATTACAGGTCCGGTCTCCCGCTCCCATTGCAGATGCGGTTGGAATAAATTTACGTGCAATTTGTCGAGCACCAGATACTGATCTTGCAAAGCGTAGTAACACAAATAGCCATTCCAGCAGGCCGTGCAATTGGAAACCGGCTGGAGTCCGAATTGTTGCGGGTCAAACAGGCGCTGGCCGCTGACTCCGGCAATATCCAGTCCGCGTCCGCGCAGCGTAAATCGGTCCTGGAATTGAGCCGTCACCGGGTTTTAATGCGTGAACTGACCGCTCTTAATGCGCTCACTTTCCATCAATTCCAGCTCGCGCGATCCCGAGATGACAATGTTGCTATCGACCGTGAAATCCAGGTCGGGATTCAGTCGTTCATAAGGCACCGAATTCAGGATAACCTTGATGGCGTTCAGACGCGCCAGAAATTTATTATTAGATCGAATCACTGTCCAGGGGGAGCTGAT
>JAGRNA010000205.1 GCA_020441005.1 Leptospiraceae bacterium | reverse complement strand
GCCATAATAGAGTCACAGGCATAAGGCTGCCGATGCAACCCCGTAGTTCAGCACCCTGTTTCAAGGTCACAAAACTGGCACCGGCCGTAACGAGCGGGCTGCCGCTGCCAAAATCAGCTTGCAAATGGACGGAAGGCTCCACCCTGGTGGAACCTTGTTTACACCCGGTTTCAATCACCGTCTTTACAATTCGATCCAGCTCCCGCCATTCGCCGGCTTGCAGCGCACTATTACTCATTCGAAAACCGCCCAGGCCCCATAGCCCACCACCCGCTCCGGACTGCCGGCAGTATCAGCTGAGGTGCGCCGGTCCAGCTCGTGACAGATCAAATTGTGCGCGCGGACTACTTCTAGCAGGCCATTCAAAATACTACTGCCGCAGGCGTCCTGGGGACCAATCTGACCGGCTGCGGCCGCGCAAATCCTGGCGCTCGTAGCGCGGTCCCGCTCGCCGGCAGCCTGTGCGTTCAAAAAATGACTCAGATCGCTGCTAACCACCAGCAGCGTGGACGGATCCAGCACAAACTCCGCCAGCAGCTCTGCCATCTCGGATTGATCAATTTTGCCGACGGCCGCGATGGCCACCGGTACGTCGCCCAGAACACGCTGCATAAAAGGCAGATGCACCTCCATGCTATGCTCTTTCTGGTGGGCGATGTCCAGGACCTGCACACACGGCCTGGCTGCTAGACGCGCCACCAGCTGTGTGCTAATTGCGATCGCCCCCAGCGGGGTCATCAGGCGGGTCGCAGCTGGCAAAACCACTCCAGATACCGGATAATGATGCGCCGGTCCGACGATCAAAACCTGCTGAAACCGGGCGGAATTCGCTAACAGGGCCCAGGCGCTGCCCGCTATGGGTCCGGAGTAGATGTAACCAGCGTGTGGCGCAATCAAGGCGCGCAGCTGATCCGATCTGGCGATCAAGTCGGCATGCCGGCTTTGCAAAAGCTCCTGGCCCTCTTTTAGGTATTGGTCCACCGCACCCTGCAAGGAGCTCATCTGGTCTGGATAAAACTGACCGGCGACGGCGGGATAGCGAGTACGACTCATGATACGGAACTCCGGGTAAAATGGATCAGCTCGGTTGCTATTCGGCAAGCAGAATCCGGGTTACAGCAAACGAACCTTGCACCCTGGATCCGACGACTAGCTGGCCAGGACAGCTTTTTTGAAGACTCGTATCTCGTCAAAATTGGCTTTTTGCCGCACAATGATTTCCCGCAGCCGGGTTAGTTCCAGCAGTGCCAGAAAGGTGGCGATCAAATCGCCGCGTTGTAATGTGTCCATGGAGTCGAACAAATCCTCGAATCGAAACGATTGTTCTTGTTGCAGGCGCTTGCGGATGGATTCCATTTTCGCTTCTACCGAAAACTCTTCGAGTTCAATCTCATAAAATTTTTCGGGGCTTTGCTCTTTTTCCAGGCGCTGCAACAAACGGGCATAGGCGCTCAAGAGGTCGATCAGGCTTACGTCCAGCCATTCTCCATCGGTTTGAACCGATTCGGGCAGAACCAGCTTTTCACGCGCCAGAATTCCGGTCGCGACTTCTTCACGTTGTCGTAGCCGATCCGCGGCAAACTGAAATTTGCGATACTCCAGCAATTGCTGGACCAGTTCGGGCGGCAGGCCCGTCTGCTCTTCGTTTTCCTCAAAACCGGGATCGGGTAAAAGGGACTTGCTCTTGTAAAATAGCAAACGGGAGGCCATCACCGCAAAGGAGGAGGCGAGCTCAATTTGCAGCTCCCGCATGGCATCCAGGAACTGGAAAAAATCCTCAGTGATACGAAACAGCGAAACATCGAAAATATCGACCTTGTAGGACTCAATCAGGTCCCACAGGACATACAGCGGGCCTTCCTCGTATTCACCCAACGCATTGGTCCAGGTAACCGCAAAGCGCGCCAGGGCCTCCTGCACAGGATCGCGTTTTTCGGATTCCTCCTCACTACCTGCGACCGGAGTGGGCTGTGAATCTGCCGGAGTGGATCGGGTTTGTTCCTCTTCGATCGAATCGCTCGTGGTCATTCTGGCTCAATCTATACGGAATTGCAGGGGTCTGATCGTTCCAGGACCAGCGAAAAGAATGGCAGTCGATGGATACGCGCACGACAGGCGCATTGCCGTTCCCCGTTCAGGCTAGCGCTTTAGCCGCGGCGGTTTGCAGGCGCTCGGGCGGGAAAGGTTTTACAACAAAGTCCTTGACGCCCATTTTGATCGCCTTTGCGAGCAGGTCTTCCTGACCGAGCGCTGTAACCATAATAATGCGCGCAGAGGGATCTTTTTTCAAGATTTCCTGAGCCGCTTCCAGCCCGTCCTTTTCTCGCATGGTAATGTCCATTGTGGTCAAGTCAGGTTTGAGCTGATCGTACATCTCAATGGCTTGATTGCCATTCTCGGCCTCGCCCACTATTTCATGGCCGCCCGAGGTCAAGGCGTCGCGGACAAGAGTACGCATAAACTTAGCATCATCGACTATTAAAATTTTGGCCACATTCACTACCCGAAAAATCGTCTATTTGAACCGGTTCACGCTGTCTGGCCGATTTTATGTCCAGACAGCACTGTAACGATGGCGGAATCCCGCCCATGCTCTAAAAAAGGGGTACAGCTTTTTTTTGCAAGTAATTTGTGTTTTTTCCTCCGGGTCCGGTTTTGCTCCACTGTATGACCCGTACGATTTTGATCCGTGCCGATTCAGGATCCGGCAATCGAATTCGATGGACACCTGCAGCCCGATTCGCTTATTTGTAAAAACCTGCAGCCTGGATTGCTGCAACCCGGGATGCAGCCCGGAACGCTGTACCTGGAATCAACTGTTAAAGGCAACTACGCATGATCATCATTTATGCACTCATCGGACTGAACCTGGTGGTCAGTTTTCTGGGTTTTCAGGCCTTGCAGGGGATGCGCTCGTCTGCCGCTGATTTTTTATTCGAGCCCTACGAGGTGCACCGGGGCCGCAATCTAAAAGGAATGCTGATTTCCAATTTTGCCCATGCAAACTGGTTTCATCTATTGCTGAATATGTACGTGCTGTATATCTCTGCACCGCATATCCTGTTTCAAAGCAATCTGGCCGGTTTTTTTCTGATTTTACTGGCCGCCCTGGTTGGCGGTGATCTGCTGATTTATTTTCGGCGCAAGGATGATCCGCACTATCGCTCCCTGGGAGCCAGCGGTTACGTGACCGGATTGTTGTTTGCGATGGTGGTTTTTAATCCGGGGGTTTCCTTCGGCTTGCTTTTTATTCCTGGTCTATACATTCCTGGTCCGGTCTTTGCGATTTTATTCCTGGCGATTTCCTGGTATATGATGAAAAAAGAAATGGCCGGCATCAGCCATGAGGGTCATATCGGCGGGGCCATTGGCGGATTTGCGGCTGCCGTGCTGGTTGCACCCCAGGGTCTGGCTCCGCTGCTGGCCTGGTTTTTAAGCATCTTTTTGTAACCAGTCTGCGGACAGGTTTTTGGGCCTGTTTGTAAAACCAAATGTTGCCCGCCTTTCGGCTCAACGCAGGGTTCGAATGCGAGCATAGCGCTTCTGCCAGCTTCGCAGACCGGCAATGCTGTCCAGGCTGTGTTTGACGATTAAATTCAAGGTTGTCTGGATGGTCTCGATTTCCTTGACCCGACTGACCGGCATCAGTTTGATTGCCCGTTCCGGTATTTCCTGGATCAGCTGCTGCAACTCATGGGTTTTTTCGCGATAGGCTTGCAGCACCTTCATTAACTCACGCGAAGACTCGATCCGCTTAATGGCTGTCAGACGATCAGTATCGTTGCCCAATTTTTCGAGCTGTTGCTTCTCATCATCTGCCATTTTGATCATATATTGGTTCAAAGAGCGCGGATAGCCATACAGTTCCTTGAAATAGTTGATCGCTGTTTCACCAGCCTGCCAGCAGCTCACGTCTATCTCCCGATTGATCTCATTGAGGGTCTGCGGCGTGGCCAGACTGGCCTGCATGTCCTTCATCTTGTTGATCGCCAGCTGTTGCCTTTCCTTGAGGCGATCAATCTCTTGACACACATCGTCCAGGTAGGGTTGCTCGAGCATTTTGCTGGAATCCGGCAAATTTTCCGCTTCTGGAGCCGGATTCGTGTCCGGTGTTGACCCGGTCGCTGGTACAGCGGCAGCCATGGGATTTTTCTGCACTTCGGTATAGGCGGCAAAATCAACATCATCATCCAGATTCAGGTCACTCATATCCAGATCATCGCCGACCAACTCGCCGCTGTTGGCAGCGGGTGCCGCCC
>JAGRNA010000204.1 GCA_020441005.1 Leptospiraceae bacterium | reverse complement strand
ATCACTGATTCGCAGAAGTTGAAACTGGTAATTGGAATCGGGTTGAATTACTCGGCCGTTCCAATCCTGGAACCTGCCTTGGCCCTGCCACCCATTGCCCTCTATGATCCCGGCTCCCGGGCCCCCGGACAGCCGCAGGAGTTGATCCCGGCAATCGTACAGGCCATCAATGATTGGCTAGGCTGCTTGTATGCTGGTCAAGTCGCAGAGCTACTCGCCGCTTTTCATCAATCGCATTGGCTGTGGCACAGGCAAATTCGTCTGGACCAAAAAATCTGGACCTGCCAGGAAATGACCACCGACGGTCGCTTGCGCCTTGCCAGTCCGGATGGCGAAACACGATTGTTGGCGCAGGGAGATTACGAATGGCAGATTCTGTGAGTGGAAGTCGTCCGGTATTAGTGATTGATATCGGCAATACAAATACCGTTTTTGGCCTTTGGTCGCCGGAACAGGATGATTTTTCCTGTTCGCGCTACTGGCGCACAATCACTCGTCTGGATCGTACATCGGATGAACTGGGCGTGTATTTACTCGGCTTTTTAAAGGCCGCCCGGCTGGATGCCGTTTCCATCAGTGGCTGCATTTATTCATCGGTCGTACCGTCTTTTAATCCAATTGTAGAGCGCATGACTGTTGATTATTTCGATACGCCCGCCCGGCGAGTCACCTGGCAAAGCCAGCTGCCATTCCGGATCGCATATCCGCGTCCGGAAGAAATTGGAGCTGATCGATTGGTCAATGCTGCTGCCGGCATAAAGCTCTACGGCCCGGATTTGATTATTGTGGATATGGGTACGGCCACAACCTTTTGTTTGATCGAGCAGGGTGTTTATTTGGGGGGCAGCATTGCGCCAGGGATAAAGAATTCAATGGAAAGCCTGATTCGACGGACCGCTCAGCTGCCGCCAATCGAGTTTCTCAAACCGAACAGGGTCGTCGGTCAATCGACGATTGAAGCCCTGCAATCCGGATTTTATTATGGCTGGCTGGGCTTATTAGAAAGAATTTTGGCAGGCATCCGACAGGAGAGCCAACGACCCCTGCAAGTACTCGCGACCGGTGGATTAAGCGGATTGATCCACAAGGAAAAGCGCAGTCCCTTTGATATCCAGGACCCGGAGCTGACCCTGCGGGGCCTGGCTTGTCTGTATACCTTGCAAAAGTAGGTCCAGGCCGCCTGGAATTGGCTTGCCGCCTATCCATTGGGCAACACACTGACCATGTAGTTTATGGCGTACTGGATCGTTACAAGCGGGATGAGCGTTGCGAGCCTGTGCTTTGCGGTCGGTCTATACACACGCAAAAACCGGTCCAGCCATCGACTGTGGATGAGTGCCGGCATCGCCTGCGTTCTGTCGGCCGCCGTGGCTTTATTGGCTTCCATTTATCTGTTTGGCGATGGCGATCGGAGCGCGGCCGGTTTTTATCCCACAGTGGACGAATTCTGGATCACCATCCATCGTCTGATCGCTGCCATTGCTACCGTGCTGATGCTGTTTATGGCCGGGACGGGCTACTTTAGAAAGGCCGACTGGCACCGACGCGCAGCGATCTGGTTTATCCTGTTGTACAGCATTGTTTATTTTTCGGGCCTGTTTCTATTTGAAAGCGCCCGCTAACTGGAATTTGGTAAAAAGAGTTACGAATGGAATCCATGAATCTAAGCATCGATCAACTTGAGTCCAGAGCCAACACCATCCGGCGAAAAATCCTGCAGATGGTCCATTCAGCGGGCTGCGGACACCCCGGCGGACCCCTGGGTCTGGCCGATATTTTTACAGTATTGTTTATGAATATTCTGCGGCTGGATCCAAAGCAAGCCACCGCGCCGGCAAGGGATCGTTTTATCCTTTCGAACGGACATGTGTCCGCCGTGCTCTATGCTGCCATGCAAGAGCGCGGTTTTTGGCCGGATCTGGACATCATGTCATTTCGCAGCTTAGGTTCTCCTTTTCAGGGACATCCATCCACTCGTTACCTGGAGGGGATTGAGAACTGTAGCGGATCCCTTGGGCAGGGGCTCTCTGTTGCAAGCGGCCTCAGCCTGGGTCTCAAGCAGCAAGGCCAGGCGGCCCGGGTTTTTTGCTGCATTTCTGACGGTGAGTGCGGTGAGGGTATGACCTGGGAAGCGGCTACAGCAGCAGCACATTACAAAGCCCCGGTGATCGCCTTTATGGACTGGAACGGCATTCAGATCGACGGGTACACCCGGGATGTGTGCCATTTAGGCGATCTGCCAGCCCGTTTTCAGGCCCTGGGTTGGCAGTGCAGTACGGTCGATGGGCATGATATACAGGCGATACAGACCAGTCTGCTTGCAGCCCGTAGTAATACCAGCGGTCCGCAAATCATTTTTTTCCAGACGACCCTGGGCAAGGGGATCAGTTTTATGGAAAACCAGCCCGGCTGGCATGGCAAGGCCCCCAATGACGCCGAAATGCAGTCAGCTTTAGCGGAACTAGTCTAGTCTGATCACCGGACCGGTTTTTCAATCCTGTTGGCTCTGGCATTTCTTTCGGCTACTCGGCTGGTTGGCTGCGATGCTTTTTGCCGGCACCGGTTGGTGGCATAGCAATGCAGACATTTTACGGATGCTGCTCGGCTTTGTTGTCCTGGCCGAGTTTGTCCTGTATTTTCAACCCGACAGCCGACGACCGGACCCCGGCGTTGCAACCGGGCAACGGGCCTTGCGCTGGCAATATTCGGTTTTTGCGCTCTGCATCAATGCCCTGGCACTGATAAGCCCTTTCTTTGTGAGTGATGATGCGATTCGCCACATATATGATGGCCGCTATTTATTACAGGGTCTGAATCCCTACCTGGCATCTCCCGATCAGCTGGGTCCGGTTTTACCGTTCTGGCCCAACCATCCGACAGTGCCGACCATCTACCTGCCAATGACCCAGCTCATGGCCCTGGCTGGTAGCTGGCTGGACAGACGCTATGGCTTTCTCATTCTTTACCATGCCAGTTTGCTCCTGTTGATGATGGTTACGATATGGCGTTGCCAGCGAATCTGGCTGCTGAGAATACCGTTTAGCGCCAGTTTACTACTGATTCATTTTGGTCATCACGCAGATTATTGGGGGATGTGGCTGCTACTGGCCCTCCTGAGCCAGCCAGGATCGCTGAGCCGTCAGGCTGCAATGCGGCAAACCAATGCCTTCTGGAAAATATACGGCGGGGCGGCTCTGGAGGGTTTGGCCTGCAGCGCTCTGGGAATGCTCAAACCTGGTGCCTGGCCGTGGATTTTAGTATCCGGTGGGCGTCGCGCGCTGTGGCACACCCCGGGTATTGGCAAGAGAGCCGAGCTTACCGGTTGGCTGGCTGGTTTTCTGACGGGCACGACCTTGCTCTTCCTCTTCACCATCACCTGGCTGTGGCCCACGGCTGATAGCTGGCGGGCTTTTTTAAGCACTCTACAGCTCTTCTCGACCTGGTTTTGGGCCTATAACCCGCTGGTGGCCTTGTTATTGGAAGCCGATTGGAAGTTACCCGAAGCGATCCGCTTCAATCGAATGCTGGTATTTGGCGTGCTGACCGGTTATATCGCCTGGATTGCCTGGCGCCGTTATAAAAACTGGCCGCGCTATAAAAGCTTGGCGGGTGCTACTACATACCGGCCCCGAAATCGTCGAAAATTATTCCAGGTATTGCTCCAGGTGACCTGGGCCCTAAGCCTTGCTAGCCTGGCAGGCCAGGGAGTCTGGCACCCATGGTATCTGTGTTGGCTGATTCCGTTTGTGTGGCTGCAGTCCAAAAAAAGAGCGGGGGTGGCCGTCTTGCTGCTAGTGATACCTGTTTTTTATATACCTGTGATTGATTTGCGTTTACAAGGGCTTTGGCGAATGGGTGATTTTTTCATAGCACTAGCGCTGGTTCTGGCAGTCATAGGATCTTTTTTATATATCAGGAAGGTGGCCAATGGAAATAGCCCGATTTGACTCCGGCAATCGCAACGATCCTGGTGAGTTCCTGCTGGCCTGTTTGTCAGAAGCGGAAAGTCGCGAAAGCCGCCGCACCATCCTTGAGAAACTAATGCCCTTGCTACCATTCGGGCATCATCCCTTGCTACAAATCGAACAGCATCCGGATGCCATGGTGCGCCATCGTTTGCGCCAGCATCATGTCCAATACCTGAATGAAATCAAGCTACGGCTCGATGTACGGCGCTTGATCCGGGGCGGCATCGAAATTGATCTGGAACAAGGAGCGTTTTTGGTCTCACGTTTGAGCGGTGATCCTTATTGGACACCGGAACGATTTCGACAATCGCTGGACGCCCTGGCTTTACCCCTGCAAGAGCGCTATATCCAGGAAAAAGAGCCGTTAGAACAGCTGGACCTTTTTTTGGATTATGTTTTTCGTGAGCAAAAACTGGCCGGCAACCAGGCGAATTATTATGATCCACGTAATTCTTATCTAACCGAGGTAATACGGACCAAAACTGGCATCCCTGTGGCTTTGGGCACCTTATGCGTTTTGATCGCCAGACGAATTGCGCTGAATCTACAGGGCGTTAATCTGCCGGGTCATTTTATGCTCGTATTCAAACAGGAACAGACCGAGATCTTTATGGATCCCTTTCATCAGGGCCAAAGACTCGATCGCCAGGACTGCCTTGGTTTTTTAGAGAAGCAATACATTCCGCCGGCCAATGAATACTTGCAACCGGCCAGCAACCTGGATATTCTCAAACGTATGTATCGCAACCTGATCGCCTATTCTGTGCACCAGGGGGATCAAAACCAGGAAAAAATACTGCGACAGCATTTTGCCATTCTTGAAGATGGCCAGTGAAATGAAGCAGGGGACATCCAGACAAAAGCTGATCATTTCCCGCTTTGATGCGCGTCTGGAAAGCATCATCGGTGTAGACCTGCCGGTCTTGAAAAAGATCCGACGCTATGTCATAAAAAGTGGCGGCAAAAGGATACGACCGCTGACGCACTATCATTTCTGCATGCTCTTCGGTTATCAGGGAAGCGAATGGCTGGATGTGGGCGCCATCGGTGAATTAATTCATGCCGCCTCGCTATTGCATGATGATGTGATTGATGAGGCGACCAGCCGGCGCTCCCTGCCGACAGTTAATGCCCTGGACGGCAACAAGACCGCGATTTTGGGTGGCGATTTCTTGTTGGCCTGCGGGATGGAACATCTGCGACAGCTGAATCATGCCCTGGATTTAATCGGTATTTTTACCCGGGTTCTGCGTATGCTGGCAGTCGGTGAGCTTATGCAAATGCGCTGGGAATACCATTTCGCCCTCAAACAAGAACAATACCAAAGTGTGATCAATCACAAGACCGGAGTGCTATTCGGCGCCATGTGTGAAAGCGCCTGGGTCTTAAGTCACGGACCCGAAAACCGGGCGGAACGTAACATCTGCCTTGCGTTTGGAGAGCAGATGGGTCGCCTTTTCCAGTGGCGTGATGATTATCTGGATTATTTCGCAGAGAGCGCCGCCAGTGGCAAGGAACAGTACCAGGACTTCAAGCGCGGCCTGATAACAGCGCCTGTAATTCTAATGCGCGACGCACTCAAGGGAGCTGAGCGCAAACGATTGGCACAATTGTGGTCCGATGCCGAGCTGCGACACTCGGACAGGGGCAAGCAGCACCTGGAAGAACTATTGCACATCACTGGAGTGCAATCCCGTCTGGCCTTGCAGATCGAAATGGAACTGACCCAATTGATGCAATTCCTGAATCAGTATAGCGGGCATCCCTCCTGCGAATTAATGCAAAACCAATTACAAAAACTAAGCGTCCAGACCTGAGTTGGGGCGCAGCGTTACTAAAGATTATGAGTTTTATCCGGAACAGACTTCGATTGCTACTGCTGCTCAGTATTGCGATTCCAGTCGGCCTGGAATGTGCCTTGCGGCTTTTTCAACCAGCGGCTTTTACATACTATCGCAGTCTTAAAGAACTGCATATATCTCATCCGGATTATCTGGTAGCGTTGACTCCCCATGCAGATATTATCCTGAAAGACAACAAGGGTCTTTGGGAAGGTCGTTTTCGCACCAATTCGCTTGGCATGCGGGGCAGCCGTGAACTCGATCCGCAGCAGGAGAAAATTGCCTGCCTGGGTGACAGTATGGTAATGGGTTTCGGAGTTTCGGACCAGGACGCATTTTGCACCCTACTGGACAATCTGGAAATCAGAGGCAAACGCTACCAGACCCTGAATCTGGCAGTTGATGCCTTTGGATCCAGGGGATATGCGAAGCGATTGGATGAGGTGTCTGCGCAGACCAGACTCAAGGCTGTCTTGCTGTTTGTCTCCCCCAATGATTACACCATGCCGGAGGCATTGCGGGCGCGCGGAATTCTGGCGGATGATGAAAACGACGAAATTCGTTTTAACGATCCCGCCTATCTGCGCATGTTTCGCTGGCGATTTACCTTGACCCGCTATTCCTACCTGGCCCATGCTGTGTTGGTTGGTACGCAGCAGGTCCTCATACGGGCACAATTGTTACAACGCAATCTGCGCACCGAACTGGTCAAGATGGGACTACAGGATTGCGATCCGGTTACGAATGCTTATATGCCCTATGAACCTGGTATTTGGAACTGGATTCGGTTTGCATTTTACAGGTCGCCGTCTGTTGCTACTTGCAAGGTGAAATCGCAACAGACGGACAAGTTACCGCAGCCGGTGGATATCGCGAACAACTCGCCTGGCCGCCGATCACCTGAAACGAAGACGAATCAATGCCCGGCAGCCATACCCGCAACAATTCGTTGTCTGACCGAAGAACCAGCAGCTCTGGCGCCGCTGGAAGAGAGCACAATCCGCTATTACTCGAAAATGATTGAATTGTCTCAAAAAAGAGGCTTCACCCTGATTGTCGCCCCCCTGCCAATTCAGGATCAAACGCTGTATTGTAGCCAGGCTGGCTTGTACAGTCCGTTGTACGATTATGCCTTGCGAGCCGGAAAATGGTTTCAGGCACATAATGCAATTGTGCTGGATTTACGTAACTATACCAAAGAAATCTGTTCGATGCGTCATGCAGATGGTCGCCTTGTCAGCATTGCCGATATCTACATTCAAGGGGATGGACATTACACCGTTACCGGCAATCACTGGATTGCTCGAGCCCTGGCATCGGAGCTAAAAAAACTGCATCATGTTTTTTAATTCGCTGCATTATTTGATATTTGCGCCCATTGTTATCCTGGCCTTCTTTGCCTTTTCCAGGCATCGCCCAATGCAGCGCACATTGTTGCTCATTGCCAGCCTGTATTTTTATGCTGTATTTGAAGTTCCTTTCCTGCTATTGCTGCTATTCTCCATAAGTATAACATTTTTTTGCGCTCGAATGATTGCGGCCAGCGATCATGTTGCCTGGCGTCGTATTTGGCTGGTGAGCGGCATCGCTGCCAATTTGGGCATACTCTATTTTTTCAAGTTTGTTGACTTTTCTTTTGAGATTTACAATTACGCGTTTCACCTGCAAGCCGGCCAGAATTGGCACATTCGTCCCTGGGGCGTGATTTTACCGGTCGGGATCAGTTTTTATACCTTGCAGGCTATGGCTTATGTTATTGATGTTTATCGCAAGGATATCGAACCCGGCAAGAGTCTGTTCAGTTTCGCACTGTTTTTAAGTTTCTTCCCGCAATTGGTTGCCGGTCCAATCATGCGAGCCAAAGATCTGCTGCATCAATTCTCGGAAGACCATCCGTTTACAATTGAAAACTTCAGAGCCGGATTGGGCATCATGGCCCTGGGCTTTTTTAAAAAAACGTTCATGGCGGACCCGGCCGCCCTGGTTGCCGATCAGGTGTTTAGCAACCCTGAGCAGTATTCTACGGCAGGGATCTGGATCGGGGCAGTTGCTTTCATTTTTCAAATTTACGGCGATTTTTCGGGTTACTCGGATATTGCGATTGGAACCGGTCGCATTATGGGCTTTCATATCCCGCGTAATTTTATGCGGCCCTTCCTCGCGGATCGACTATCAGATTTATGGAGTCGCTGGCATATATCGCTTTCGACCTGGTTACGGGATTATGTTTACATCCCCATGGGCGGCAGCCGGGTGAATGTGTTGCGCTATTATTTCAATATTTTTATTACCATGGCGGTTAGCGGCGTCTGGCATGGTTCCGGCTTGAACTATGTGATCTGGGGCCTTTATCATGCAGCCCTGGTTGTATTGGAACGAATGCTATTTAGTTTGCCGGCGGTAGAACGTTTTTGGGATCGATTGCCGCGCATAGCCCGGGTTTGGTATCCCTTTGTAATTTTTGTTTTTTCGGGACTAATGTTTCGCGCCACAGCGATTGAAGGTCTAAGTGCCATGCAAACCGCGAATGTGATGATGCTGCGAGCGATCCTGCCAAGCACCGGCATTCTACCTGCGATCTCCAGCTCCGTGCTGCTGGCGATCGCGATTCTCATGCTCGTCGAATCCCTGGTGGAGTATCGCAAGACCATTTTTGACAAACTGCTGGCTAATAATGTAATTTATTATTCTCTTACAGGAACAATTTTGTTGTATTGTGCGCTTGTGTATGCCATGAGCGACAGTTCGCCCTTTGTGTACTTTCAATTTTAAATTTTTTTCCCAGAATCGCCAA
>JAGRNA010000025.1 GCA_020441005.1 Leptospiraceae bacterium | reverse complement strand
CGGTTCGATTCCGGCCGACGCCTCATTTTTTTTAGCCCCTTGCCCGGGTGATGGAATTGGTAGACATACAGGACTTAAAATCCTGGGGCTTTATTGCCGTGCGGGTTCAAGTCCCGCCCCGGGTACATCAGCTGCGGGCATAAAAGCTGCGATACAGCTGACCGCCAGCGCAAGCGAACCAGTACCATAAGGCCTGACCACCGTTCAAAATAAATACGATTGCAAATGCCAATTGATACGATCCAGGCTGGAGTGCAACTGCCAGCGCAAAGCCGCTGACAAAGGCCAGGCGGAAATTTTCAGACCACCGAACCCAGGTCTTGGAATCAAAGATGAGCCCGGCATTTAACAGCGTCCATAGGGCAAGCCCGCCTGATAAAAGTCCGGCCGGACTGATGGCGCGACCCATCAGGGCCAGGATTAATAACAGGATGGTGCTGCCGAGTCCCAATGCAAACAGAGCGCTAGCGTATTGTTGGCTGGCCGCTGAAACACCAGGATTGTACTTGGGCCGACTGCGATTTGTAACAAATGGAATTGGTTTCTTGCCACCAGCCCTGGCCGGTTTCCAACCCGGTTCGCGCCAAAACAACTGGATCCGGTCGCCCCAGACGGGAAAATGAGCGGCCTGACGGATCAAACCAAACCAGTATTGTACATTGGCCCAGACTGGATTCCAGCTGGCCAGTGGAGCCACAGTCCCATAAACGACTTCTTCCGACTCGGGCTCAAAAGTGCCATATAGTTTATCCCAAATGATGAATGTGCCGGCGTGATTTTTATCAATATAACGCGGATTGATTCCATGATGCACCCGGTGGTGGCTGGGTGTGTTCAAAAAGACCTCCAGCCAACCCAGGCGGTGAATGCTGCGCGTGTGAATCCAGAACTGATAAATGGTATTGATTTGACTGCAAACCAGAAAAAGCCAGGGCTCAATACCCACCATAGCGAGTGGAAAATAAAAGGGTGCGGAAAAGAATCCCTGGAAGGCACCCTGACGCAGTGCCACGCTCAGATTGTATTCCTCACTCTGGTGATGCGGCTCGTGTGAACCCCAGATAAAGGCAACCTGGTGACTCAGGCGATGAAACCAGTAGTACTGATGGTCAACCAGCAAAAAGGCGATGCTGATCGCCAGCAAAGCGGCCCATCCGCCTTGCCAGCTCCAGGGAATCAAGGCCGGCGTAAAGCCATCCGCCTGAATGCCAAGCAACCGGACTGTATGAAAAAAATAGTGGTACAATCCAAAGTATCCGGCAAAGAGAAAACCGACCAGGAAAATGCCGGTGAGGCGGGAAAGGATCCCCAGGCTGAGATTATTGACGGTATCATTCAAGCGATAATGCCCATCGCCGCGTCTCCAGCTGATCAGCACCTCCATCAAAATGAGCAATAAAAAAACCGGAATCGCATAGGCGATTAGCGGCGGTGCTTTGGTTTCCATGACCGGATTTTGGTCCGGAATGCTTGCCTGTCTATCTTATTTCGCTTGCTACCTGCGCCTAACGGAAGGAATTCATGACCGTCGCATGATACAGGATGCATCGCGGATGGGCGTCCATTTTTTTCAGGCTGAGGGCAAAGCCGCGCTGTTCCAGATCGCCGGGTACTAAAAAAACGCTGCCTGAATTCCATTGGTAGTGCTGATTTTCGAGTTCACCCTGGCGATCCAAAACCTGCAACTCCGCTCCCCCTTCGAGGACGAGGTATATTCCCGGTCTTTGGGGGGCAGCCAGCGGCAATACGGCACTTGTATTCAGGGCGATTTTTTCCACTACAAAATCCGGCACCTGATTGCGATAGGACTCGCGCCAGTTTTCCTGATCGCTATGTTGGTGCAGGTTAATGACCGGCGGCGGTCCAAAATGATAGTGCAGGATCTGGACCAGGGTTTGAATGTCCTTGGGCTTGGTAGTCAGGCCGGCTCGAATCACATTATCTGACGAGGCCATGCACTCCAGCATTTGACCGCCAAGATAGGCGTGGGGTTCATTGGCACCGAGCAGTAGCGCTTGTCCGGGTTTCAGTTCGATATAATTCAGAAAATATATATTGAACAGTCCCGAATCGGCTGTGCCGAATTGCCTGGCGAATTCTGCAAAAAGGCGATCTTCCAGGCGGGCCTGTTCTAAACCAGTCTGTTGCAACCGAAACAAAAAAGATTCGGCCGCTTCCTGGATCTCGGCTGGACTGGATTGCATCAGGTTGGTATAATGATGCTTAATCCAGTTGCGCTTTTGTTGGCGGCTTAAGAGCTCCGGCCGCGGGGCCTGGTACGGTTCATACAAACCGGAGTCTTTGGAGCATAAACTGGCAAATTCCGGAATATTCTGCATAAAGCCAAATATCTGGCCCGGCCGACGAAATCCGGCCAGAGCCTGGACCGGACTCAGGGCAATCACCAACTCCGGTTTATGATTATTGTCGGGATACTGCTCTGGATTCTGGCGGTGTAGCTCAATGGCCAGCTTTTTATCCGGATGGGCCTGGATGGAAAGCGGTGATTGCGCTTCGAGAATTTTGAACAGGAAGGGTAAATGCTGAATGCCAGCCCGGGTCAGTTCACGTCCCAAAAAATGGTTAGCCTCGCTGGTGATGGCTTGATCGAGCCGCAATCGCAGGCTATGATTACGCGGGTCAATGATCGTGGCGGCTGATTTTGGATGGGCGCCCATCCAAAGCTCTGCGATTGGTTTCTCACCCCCGTGGTTGACAATACTATCGGATTGACTGGCCAGGCTTTGAATCAATGAGTTAGCGGGCGAAACCCCCCACTCGTAGTTCATTACATAGCATTCCAGCCGGTAGACAGAGGGCAGTTTGCTTCGCTCGGATTGCACGCTCTTTATAGTTCCCGGGAATTTGGTATCATTTTGGGCAGATTTTCCTGCAGGTCGCCGCCTGGCGTGCCGGACGGCGACGGCTCCAACAGTGGGACTAAAAATATACGCAGGCAAAAGGTGAGTAGCGCGCCATAGAACACCAGGCGCAACAAGACAGCCCTGTTTAATGGCCACTTGCTAGAGGGCCAGAGTGCCAGAAAATCTTGCTGTAACAAATAGCGGATTCGTCCTGGCAACTCCATCATTCGAGTTTCAAGCCGGCCAGATCAGGGTAAAGTAAAAAAAGTCATCGAAAATGCTCCAGACTATATTGATGCCAGGTATAGGGCCCATACACCCTCATAAACAGGCGATCTGCTTTTCGCCAGAATTTGCAACGCAGCCATTTGGCTTTCTGATCCAGCCACAGCATGCCGAAAACAAATTCGCCATCCTCAAACTGCAGCCCCTGGATAAATCCGCCGGGACTGGAAAGGCACTGGCTGGCCCGGGAGTCGGATTCAGGCGGACAGGACGATTGCAGGGGGTACAGAACGGCATTTCTTTTTGCGCCGGGGGGCGCACTTTGCGAGGCTTGAAACTGGATCACATAATTCTGGTCTATGAGTTCCCCATCTGCCTTGAGGTACCAGGCGCCGGAAAGCTGTTGATCCGCTGTTTGTTCCTGAGCTGCCAGGGGCCGCCCGACAAGGGTCAGTCCGAGATAGATCCCGAGGCAGTAATACAACTTGCAAGGGTTGTTAATTTTGAATTGCATGGTTATAGCGTGCTGAAAAAAAGGTGCCGCTGCAGGGACCTGGGTCTTACCTGGTAAATATCGTTGTATTCTTCCCGAAACCCAATCAATTTAGACTACTTCCTGGCGCATCAAAGCCGCTTTCTGGCCGATTTGCGCGCGATGTTGCCCGCTGCGCTGGTGGATCAACATTGGCCGCGTCATTGTCTGGTGGCGCTATCCGGTGGTATGGATTCGATGCTGTTGGCTCTGCTCGCCTGGTCGCTGCAAAAAAGCGGGACGGGTGAGGGCTCGCTGGTGTGGATGTACATTCATCATGGCCTGCGTGCTGCCGCCGATCTGGAAGTGATCTGGTTACACAGGCTAGCGGCCATCACTGACGTGCCGCTGGAGGTGCGATCAGTACACACCAGTCGTTTTGCACGCCGCTATGGACTTGGTCTGGAGGAGGCGGGCCGCAAATTACGCTATGCGAGTCTGCAGTCTGCCGCTCGCCGCCTTCAGTTGCCGGCCATCCTGGTCGCCCACCACGCAGATGATTATCTGGAAAGCCTGCTGATTCAATTCTGTCGCGCCTCCGGCCCGCGCGCCTTGCAAACCATGCCGCTGACGCAGTATGCGCATCATGGTCCGGAAATCTGGCGCCCATTGCTTTTTCTGGAGCGTTTGCAAATTCAGGATCTAATGGAGCGGTATCAGATACCCTGGCTAAGGGACGAATCCAATCGCTCGCCTCGGTTTCAACGGAATCGGATTCGCAGTCAGATTACGCCCCTGCTGCGGCAAGAAGGCTGCCGGCCGGTGCGTATTTGGCAAAACTATCATTCTGCGGCCGACCTGGAACACCCGCCGCTGGATTTTGGCGCGCACCAAATTGAGTATTTACAACTGGATCGAAACCTTTTCCACTTGTTACGGTCTGACCCCATCGATCGGTTAAAAGCTATCCTGGATCCCGCTCTGAATTGCCTGGGACTGGCACCCGCTGATCGCCGCTTGTTACACACAATCTATGAGCAAATGCAAAGATCCTTGCGCAAACCGGGCGCGTGTTTTCAAATCAACTATAAAAACCAGTCGCTTTGGATGCATGCTGCAGGCAAGGGTCCAATATGGTTGGTACGGATGGACGCGGCTTGCCTGCAAATCTTTGCAACGCATACCCCTGAGCACGCTGTTGATGAGCGGGGTACGTTTGTCAAAAGCAGCATCGAGGGTCACGACTGCGATGCCCATTCGGCCAGGCTGACGGCCTGCGGGGCTCATGAGAACGGGGGACGCCGCATGTTCGTGGTCTACAATCATCAGCACCGCCAGTATAGCCTTGCGCCCGACCAGGAAATAATTGCGTGGAGACCCGGCTTGCGCTGGACGCTGCCCAATGGCCAGCACCAGGCAGTCAAGAAGGCCTTTCAAACCTATCGCATCCCGTTATTTGTGCGGCCTCGAATCCCCTTGATTTACAACAGCCAAAAGGGACTGGTGGAAACCCTGTGTCTATCTTTTTGGGAGGATCTAAAGGATGTCGGCCGCTGATTCAGCCTTTATTCGCCGCGAGAAAGAGAAAGCGAAACAGTTGCGCAAGAGCGCCTGGTGGCGGCGGAAATGCGCCAATGGAGTTTGTCGTTATTGCCAAAAGATTTTCAAACCATCCGAGCTGACAATGGATCACTGCTTGCCGCTGGCGATGGGTGGACGCAGTGAAAAGCAAAATCTGATACCTGCTTGTAAAGAGTGCAATACTCGCAAAAAAGATCTGGGCCCGGCAGCCTGGGCCGCATATCTGGATCGTCAGAAAGAAAAGGATGCTAAGCCTGGTTTGATTGACGAGCCTGCAGCAGCTCATACTGACTCTTGATGCGTTGGTGCAGGTTTTCCAGGGCCTCATGATCAACAATACCAAGCCGATCCAGCGAGGTTTCGTCGTAGTATACATAGCTGATGCGGCGATCTTCAGTTTGAATGAGGGCATCGGCCAGATGAACCAGGCTAACCTCGATAATATAGTCGCGGGGACTGGCATAGACCGAGTGATGGAACCGAATGATATTCTCGATCTCCTCGGGAAATTGCCAGTGGGCCGCTAGCCGGGCGCCTACCTGGGAGTGAGACATACCAAGGGTTATCTCCTCCAGGGTGGAGGTGCTGTTTTCCGTGCGCCCCAGGCGAATCCCATTGATTTGCTCGACTTTGGCGGGCTCAATCGCCAACAGCAGGATCTTGCCCAGATCATGCAATAAACCGCCCAGGTAAACAGTATCGGAGCGTTTGCCAAAGCCCAGTTCCCGGGCTAGCAAGCGCGCATAGGTGGCACACTTCTCGGCGTGCTGCCAAAAATGAGCGAAGGTGCGGTATTGATGACTCAGAATCTCGCGCGAGGACATTGCCATTGCCAGCTGGCGCAGGTTTTGAATCCCGATGATGGCCACGCCGTGTTTGATGCTATGAATATGGTTACCAGCCACAAAACCGCCCGAGTTGGCCAGACGCAGAATGTTGGTGGCTAGCGAGGGGTCTTTTTCAATTTCCTGCACAATGCGATCGGTATTGGAATCCGGATTCTCGCACAACTCAATAACCTTGCGAATGGTTTCTGGAAAGGTGGGGATGTTGCCGATCTCATTCATAACCTGATCCATCAGGTTATGGATTTCGCTCGGCAGTTTGATAGTGCGGGGGATGGTTATACTGACTCGAGTCCGCTGTTCATCGGAGGCGATACGAAAGTTTTCTGGTCCAATCCCTGATTTACGCAACAACATAATGTTGATGAGCAATCCCAGACCCGCGCCCTCCTGATCATCAGCAAAACGTTCCATCGCCTCGGCCATGGAATGGATTCGGGCCGCCGCATCGATGCGTTCGCGCACACGCGCCAGTTCGGTCGCGGTCATCGGCGTATTATTTTCGATTGAAAAACGAATTTTATCGCCACGCACGTCAAAAATCAGGTGCACCTGCAAACCGGATGATTTCATCTCATCGAGGTGCTCCTCGATTCGGGAGACGGCCTCGGCCTTGAAGCGCTGTATATACTCGGCGTATTCGGTCTCATCGGCAATATCGGCGGCATGTTTTTTGAACCAGGCACGCTTCAGGTTGGCCTTGACGGCATTGGAAATGCATTCCCGCAGCAGGGTCATGAGCACATTGGATAGAAACTGCATATCCTGTTCCGCCAGGATATGATTGACGATGTGATAGGTCAGTTCGGCGTAAACGCCCTCAAATTGAGTAAAGGAATAACGCAAGCCATTATTCTGATGGTAGGCTTCAATGGCCTTTTTCCGGAAGTTGTCCAGGCGCTCATCAATTTGCAGCGTTGTATTCATCGTCCACTGATCCTCATTATGCAAGCCCGAACCAGGGGTCAAGTAGCAAAGAAAAGCAAAACAACACACTCATGTAAGTATTTTGTAAGCAAATCAGGCCCTCTGGAAATTGCGGCATCTGAAAAAACTTGCCGGTTTGCTTCGGGCCCGTAATGTAGCCCCATGACTCTTGTGAACCGGCGTCCTTTCTTGCAGAAGACCGAAATAGGTGCGGATCGGCCCTTTTTTGTCATTGCCGGACCCTGTGTCATTGAGAGTCGTGATTTGTTGGCGCGGGTTTGCGAGCCTATGCTAGCAGTGTGCCAGAAACTGGGCATACCCTATGTGTTTAAGAGCAGCTTTGACAAGGCCAATCGCTCCTCGATCGGTAGCCGCCGCGGTCCGGGCCTGGAAGAGGGTTTGCGTGATCTGGAGTATATAAAGAGCACCTTTGGCGTGCCGCTATTGACAGACGTGCATGCGGTCGACCAGGTGCAGTCCGTCGCTCAGGTGGTGGATATTTTGCAAATTCCGGCTTTTTTATCGCGCCAGACGGATCTGGTCGTGGCCTGTGCGCGCACCAATGCCTGGGTGAATGTCAAAAAGGGGCAGTTTTTGGCCCCCGCTGATTGTGTACCGATTGTGGAGAAGATCCGCTCCAGCGGTAGCGAGCGTTATTTGATTACGGAACGGGGAGCCACTTTTGGTTACAATAATCTGGTTTTTGATCCGCGCAGCATGGAAATTCTGCATCGGGCCGACATCCCGGTGATTATGGATGCCACTCATAGTACCCAGCTCCCGGGTGGCGGCGCCGAGAGCGGTGGCAACCGGGAATATGTCCCCCTGATGGCGCGCACGGCGGTGGCCGCCGGTATCGAGGGCCTCTTTATGGAAGTCCACCCTGATCCGGACAAGGCCTGGAGTGATGCTAGCAATCAGTATCCCCTGGCGCGCGCTCCGGAGCTGATTGAACGCTTGTTTGCGTTGGACCAGATGATCAAGCAGTCAGGCGGGCTCCTTGCCAACTATTGATCTCCAGAGGCGCCCGATTTTTTGCGCCTTGAATCAGGCCGCGGCCTGGTGTTGGAGGCTCTGCCTGTTCGGGCTGGTCCTCACGGCATGTGATGACGGATTCCTGCTGGTTGCAGAAGATCAGCTCGTAGAGGGGGCCAATTTTCATTTAAAGGAATTTACGCGCGAGTCGCTGGATATGCAGGGGCAGCGTCAATGGCGCGCAGCAGCCCGGGACGCATACGTGTTTATGAGCAACAATCAGCAGGATCGTATCATCGCCACCGATTTTGAGTTTACGGAGTACGCTGCTGATGGCGAAATAAGCAATCAGATCAAGGCGGAACAGGGCGAAATCAATAACGCTGAAAAGCGGGTCCATATGAAGGGGGCGATCGAGTCGCTCAACTCGGCCGGGCGACGCATCACAGCGAATGTGCTGGACTATAATATGGAAAGCCGGGTCTTTACATCCAGCGAACTGGTCATTATTGACGATGGTGCCACCCATTTGCGCTGCAGTCGCGGGGCTATCATCGACATGAATGCGAATCGTCAAATCTGTCATGGACCGACTGTAGTGAAGCAAAACCAGCCCAATCAGGATTCGGCCGTGGAGGGATTACCATCTGATTTCAACCTGTTTGAATAGCATAATGGCGCTGATTGCGATTTTTTTGGCATGCAGGCCGCACAGAGCGGTGGACTGGCGGGGGCCGTGTAACGAGTCGCGCAATCGCAGTGCTACCACCCCGGCTGGCAGGATTCTGCTGTTAGGAGTCGCGCTCGGGCTTGCGGCCTGTCAGAGTACAGGTCTGGCGCAGCTGTCCGAAAAACCCTATCTGGATATGCCGGAGCATTTACGCACAGCTGACCCAGGCAAGAATGATTTCGACACTCCAGGGGATACGGCCGTATCGGTGAATCAGAACCAGGTGCGCACGGTCAGTCGCGACAAGAACGGTCGCGCGATTACCACCGTGTTTAGCGGTGCTGTGCTGGAACGTCGCCTGGTTCAGCGCAATGGCCTTGATGTTGTGCAGATAATCATCCGCGGCAATGCCCTGATACAATACGATCAAATCCAGATTCAAGCCGGTCAAATGGTCATTGAAGATAATCGTCTGGGCCAATTAACCGGACGGGTGCATGTCATTGATCGCCAAAGCGGCGTGCATCTGTTTGCGGGCAAGGCGATATGGAATCGGGATGAGCAATTCGTGGCCCTGGAGCAAAACCCCTACATGCTGCTCTATTCCAGCAAAAATCAAAATCTGATCCCGGGCAGCTCCGTCGCGCGGGCCTCAACCAAACCGGCTTTGGTGACCTGCCGGCGGATCATGCGCGATTTGGAGCACAAGGAATCGCGCTTGCTTGAGGATGTGCGTATTCACCAGGAGCCCTGGAATCTCCTGGGCGATAAGGGCGTATACCGGGATGGATCTGATCGAATGATCCTGAATAGCAATCCGGTGATCCTGGGGGATGGTCGTTTCATGAGTGCGGATCACCTGGAGTACATCCCCTCGCAGAAAACAGTCATTCTGGATCGTCGGGTCGTGTTATTAAGTCGCGGCTCCGATTTGTTGGCGGTCGAGGACGATTCCGCCGGGTCGGCCAGTAAGGATCCCTTGCAGAATATTTCTCTGGAGGAATTTGGCCGCATGGGCGGCCGGCTGCAAAAGCAAAAATCCGCTGCAACGGATGACACCATCAGCAGCCATGCAGAGATCAGCGCCCTGAGCGCCGATAAAATTCGCTTCCAGCAGGGGACGGATGATGCCCAGGCGGAAACCAGAATTGAGGGCCATGTCATTTTAACCCGCAAGGACCTCGAGGTGCAAAGTCCGACCCTGGTTCTGGTAGGCGCGAACTATGAGCGCATGTATACCGAAGATGGAATTGAAATGCTGGATCGCTCCCGGAATATGTACGTCAAGGCGGGTGTGATGGACTATCGCATCAAGGAACACTATCTACGTCTGGAAGATCAGCCGCGCATCGATTTCTATGAGCCCGGCACCCAAACAGTGCAGGCGACCCTGTCGGCAGCGGCAATAGAGCGTGACTTCAAACAATCGATGCTTTTGGCCCAGGGCCAGGTTCGTTTGCGGCAAAACTCGTTTGAAGCCCTGGCCGAACAGGCCCGTTATCGTGAACGCGAAGGAGTCATAATACTAGAAGGCGATCCCGGGATCGTTAATGGCGCCAGTTTGATTCGCTCCGAGAAAATATTGTACTATCCGGATAAGAGACGCGTATTTTTATATAATCGAATCAGGGGTACAATCGGATTGCGTCAAATTCAGCAAAAACTGGCAGCAGCGATGTTGCGTCTGTTCGAGGCGGTAACTGCTGGTGGTGCCTAAAAAAAAGAAGGCGGCCGCGCTCAAGCCGGCTCGTCGCGCCCATTCGACTGCAGCAGAATGGCCATCCCCATCCGGTGCGCCAACTGCGCAGACCTTTGATAATCGCGTATTTCGAATGCAAAACCTGGAAAAGGTCTACAACCGCCGCAAGGTGGTGCAGAGAGTCAGTTTTGAGATTCATCAGCGCGAGATAGTGGGCTTGCTCGGCCCTAATGGCGCCGGCAAAACAACGTCTTTTTATATGGCCGTGGGCCTGGTGAAGGCTGATGGCGGACAAGTGTGGCTCGATAATCAGGAAGTTACCAAACTGCCCATGTACAAACGAGCCCGTATGGGCGTCGGTTATCTGGCGCAGGAAGCGTCGGTATTTCGCAAGCTTTCCGTGCGTCAAAATGTCGAGGCTGTTTTGCAAATGCACTTTAAGGATGCCACAGAAATCAGGCGTCGGGCCGATGCACTATTGCACGAATTGCATCTGGATCACGTCCAGGATCAGAAGGGCTTTACCCTTTCCGGCGGAGAGCGTCGACGCTGTGAAATTGCCCGGGCCCTGGCAACAGAACCGGACTTTATCCTGCTGGATGAGCCCTTTGCGGGTGTGGATCCGATCGCGGTGAAAGACATCCAGGAGCTGGTCAGTCAGTTGCGCAACCGGGGCCTGGGGATTTTGATTACAGACCATAATGTCCGTGAAACGCTCAAGATCACCGATCGCTCGTATATCATGTACGCCGGTCGCTTGTTGCGATCGGGCACTCCTGCCGAATTGGTTGCAGATCCTGAAATTCGACGCAAGTATCTGGGAGATGATTTTAGCCTCTAGGTCTGCTGGCCTGGTAAAAAATTTGTGTTATGGCTTTATCGCAGCAACTAGTCCAAAAACAAACGCAAAAACTGGTCATGACCCAGGATTTGCGCCAGTCAATTGAGCTCCTGGTCATGTCCAATGTGGAACTAAACGAGCGTTTGCAAAAGGAATTGCTGGAAAATCCCCTTTTGGAAGAAGGCGTGCAGCCTGGTAGCGAGCAGGTGGGCGCGCTGGATAAAATTCGTGATCGCCTGGAGGCGCAGAGTCGCGAGGACTACGAGCAAAGCGATAGCGCCAGCGATTCAGGCAACGAAGGCAACGCTCTAGAGTGGAATCGCGAGCGTTTGAATCATGACCGTAACGATGCCTTTAGTCAGTCATCCTACGAAAAAACCGAAAGCAAGCATGCCTGGTTACAAAATGCAATCAGTGCGCCGGAAAGCCTGCAGGATCATCTGATGGCCCAGTTGGGCGATCTCAATCTGGATGCAGCTGATTTTCGCGTATGTGAGATTCTGATCTCTGCCATTGATGACAATGGCTTTTTGATCCAGGATCCGCACGACCTTTTGACCGATCTGGGTCAAAGTGCCGATCGCCTGTCGGACTATCTGGGCTTGATCCAGGGACTAGAGCCGTGTGGCTGCGGCAGTCGCGGTGTGCATGAGGCTCTACTGGTGCAGGCCAGGCAAGCGATTCCTGCTGATCCGGTTTCGATTGATCTATTGGCCAATCATTTTGACCTTTTAGAGAAGCTGGATTACCAACGCATAGAAAAAAATACAGGCTACACCAGCGACCAGATTGACGCAGCCTTGCAACGAATCAGCCATTTTGAGCCTTATCCGGGCAGTCGCTACGCCAGTCTGCGTCCGGATTATATTGTACCCGAATTGAGTGTTGAGCTGCATGACGGCGAATTGTTTATCGTGTTGCATGATGATGCTATTCCGGATTTGCGCATCAATGCGGAAATGCAGCAACAACTCGAACATGGGCGTCACAATGCTGCCGATCAAGAGTATATAAAAAATAAACTGAGCGCGGCGCAATGGCTGATCCATGGGCTGGAGCAAAGAAAGAGTACCCTGCTAAAAACCATGCAATCCATTCTGAAATTTCAGCGCGACTTTTTTTTGCATGGTCCTGAATCCCTGCGGCCGCTGACTCTGCGCGAAGTGGCCCAGGATATTGACATGCATGAGTCTACAGTCAGCCGCATTACAACAGCTAAATATGTGGAGACACCCTGGGGTATTGTGGAATTAAAGTATTTTTTTGATAGCGGTGTTAAATCCCAGAATGGAAACGAGAGTTACTCTGCAACCAGCATTCAAAACAGAATTCAACAATTGGTCGCCGCGGAAGATCCCGCTCAACCACTGGCAGATCAGCAGATTGTGGCTGAATTGCAAGAACATGGAATCAAGATCGCGCGCCGGACAGTTGCCAAATATCGCAACAATCTGGGCTTGCTATCAGCAGATCAACGCAAACGATTAAATCGAATACAGAAAAAAACAACCCCAAAAATAGGAGAAAAGTAATGGAGATAAATTACCATTGGCACAATCTTGAGTCCACTGATGCCCTGAAAGAGTATATTGATCGCAAGATTAATAAGCTAACAGGCCATTTTAATAATTTGCAATCGGCGGTCGTGCGACTTAAAGTAGAAAAAATCGATCACATCGTTGAAATTACAATCAATGCGGATCACGAGCAATTTGTGGCGACGGAACGCAATCACGATATGTATGCTGCCGTGGATCTCGTCGAAAGCAAACTGGAAAAGCAGATTCGCCGCAACAAGGAAAAAGTTCACGATCGGATCCATAAAAAATAGTTTCGTGACCCCGGGCTGTTATGGCTTCCATCCCGCTGCGCAAATTGCTGGCAGAATTCCCACAGCTTGGCCTGACTCTTCTGTCGGGTCAAGCGGGACTGGAGCAATCGATTCAAACAGTGGACCTGAATCGGCCCGGACTGGCATTGGCGGGATATTACAAGGAATTTGCCAGCAATCGGATTCAGGTCTTTGGACGCGGAGAATATGGCTATCTATGCGATTGCAGCAACGATCAGCAATGTTGTTTCCTGGACAGCTTTTTTCAATACAGCTGCCCTGGTATGGTATTCACCCATAACAATCGTCCACCGATATCCGTTTTAGAGCGTTCAAACCAGCATGGTATTCCTGTGCTGGTCACACACTTGTCCACTCATAAGTTTACACTAATGTATAGCGCTATCATGGACGAGTTGCTGGCTCCCGAAATTGAGGTGCATGGAGAACTCATGGATGTATTCGGTGTCGGGATCCTGCTAACGGGCGACAGCGGCATCGGTAAATCGGAAACGGCTGTGGAACTGATTGAGCGCGGTCATCGACTGGTTGCCGATGATTTAATCCATATTCGCTGTATCTCTGAAACTGCTCTGTTTGGTTTTCCCAATCCCATGCTAGGGCACAATATGGAGTTGCGCGGCATTGGTATCGTGAACGTCCGTGATTTGTTTGGTACGGGCGCCATTCGAGATCGCATTCGCATCGATGTAAGCGTACAATTGTTGCCCTGGGAGCAATTCCAGGATACAGATCGTATAGCGACCAACCACTATCGTGATATTTTGGGCGTCCGTATTCCGGAGCTCTGGATCCCGGTCCGACCAGGACGCAATTTGCCGGTCTTGATTGAAACTGCAGCCATCAATCATCGCAGTCAACGAATGGGTTTTGACGCCGGCAGCGATCTTGCCCAGCGTCAACGCGAACAAATCCGGCGCAATATGCTCGCCTCCCGGGACTATCAACCAGGAGAAAATAATGCGTAAGGCCATCATCGAGTTTTTACACCCAGAGGGTTTACATGCCCGGCCAGCAGCTGAATTGGTCAAAGTCGCGGGCCAATTCGATTGCCAGATATTCTTAGCGTATCAAAATCGGCGTGTCAACGCCAAAAGCATTATGGGCGTACTTAGCCTTGCAATTCATCCGGGAGCGTCGATTGAACTTGAAGCGGACGGATCAGATGAAGACCGCGCCCTGCGTGAATTGACGAGTCTGTTGGGGGGCGATTTCAAATGAAAGCCCCCGCGAATGGGTGGCAGCAGGAAGAACGCAAGCTTTATTATCGGGATATCCTGTTTATCCTGTTTGTGATCGTAGCCAGTATTCTCCTGGCCGAGTATTTTCTAATCCGCGCAACCAGTACGGCTGTTGATCGTATTTTTTCGTATCTCTTGATTTTCTTGCCCCTCGGAATTCTGACCGTAGTGGCCCAATTGGTGTATCGTAACCGGCGCATTCGCAAGACGGGGAACCTGCGCTCCAGTTTGCGCTACCGTTTGACGATTGCCTTTTTATTGATTTCCATCGTGCCCTCTATCCCGATTTTTCTAATTTCATCGAGTAATGTAGAAATCGTTTTAAGCGCTCTTTTTAATCGTAATATTCGGCTGGCCTTACAGGACGGGCACCAATTGCTGGAATACTACCAGAAACGCGAACTGGAACGGTTATGGCACGAACTCGGCATCAACTCACGCAGTGTGCCTGTAAAGAATCCACAATTTATCGTGAGGCATGCTTTTGACAAGGGAGTCCTGGCCCTGCAATCTGACTTTGCCTTACAGGTAAAATTTCAGGAGCAAAATATGCAACTGGTGGATGTACTCTATCAGCCTGATGAGCGATTGGAGTTGCCGGCCGAATACCCCGCCAGTCGACCCTGGCAGCACACGGTCTTTCGTTTTGCCATCCAGCGCGTGGCTGGTCGCGATTATGCCCTGCTTTTCATTCCCCTGCAGGAGCAGGATTTATGGTTGTTGCTGGCCCATCGCCTGCATCCTGGTATGGAGCGCCAGTCGGGGCGTTTTAATCAGATGGAGCAGAATCTGCAAAGCGAGCAATACCTGAATAAAAACGTGCCCGATACGCTTCGTCTGGGTCTGGCATTAATATATATTTTTATGATATTCATGGCCTTTGTCATTGGCATCGTATTGGCGCGCCAGATTTCCAATCCGGTTGTTGCCCTGGCGGCAGCGACCCGGGCTCTGACCGAGGGAGATCTGGATGCTCGTCTGGATATGAAGGCGAGCGGCGAGATCGGCATATTAATCGACAGTTTCAATCAAATGACGGCCGAGCTGCGCATTTTACGATCGCGCCTATTGCAAACCCAGCGGATGGCTGCCTGGCAGGAGGTCGCCAGGCGCCTTGCGCATGAGATTAAAAACCCCCTGACGCCAATCAGTTTGTCGGCTGATCGGATGCTGCGGCGTTTGCAAAATCCACAGAAGGGAAATCTGAACGAGGTTGTCCGGGTATCAGCCAGTACCATCAAGGAACAAGTGGAGGTATTGCGGACTTTAGTAGAGGAATTTGCCAATTTTGCGCGCCTGCCCAAGGCCATTTTGAAAATGGCCGACCTGAACGAGATCATACGGGAAGCCGCCGCGGTCTTTTTGCAGCGTTCCATTCAGATTGAATTGCAACTGGCTGTCTCGCTGCCGCTGATCCCTCTCGATCGCACCTTGATTATCGGATTGATCAATAATCTGGTAAAAAATGCCGTTGAAGCGGTAGCAGCCGGATTGGCGAGTGATGCCAGCCAGCGAGCGCGCATACAGATATCCAGCAGCTTTTATCAACAGGGACACCGCAAATACGTCTGTTTGATGGTGGCCGATAGCGGTCCGGGTATACCGGAAGAAATGATTGAGCGTATCTTTGAACCTTATTATTCTACGAAGACCGCCGAAATCGGTCGCGGATTGGGTTTGGCATTGGTCCAACGGGCGGTCTTTGAGCATGACGCCAGTATTAATGTCTCACGTTCGGCCAGTTTGGGTGGCGCCATGTTCACAGTTTTCTTTCGCATTCGTGAACTTTAATTGACCTGGCAAGCTCATAGTGCTTTCTTTGGGTGATGGCAGAAATCAAGGAACGCTATGATCTTGTTGTTGTCGGAGCTGGTCCCGGCGGTTACACGGCCGCGTTTTACGCCGCTGATCAGGGGCTGTCCGTTTGCCTGATTGACCAAAGGGGATTACCCGGCGGCGTTTGCCTGCATGAGGGCTGTATCCCTTCCAAAGCCTTGTTGCATGCGGCCAGTATGGCAACACTGGGAGCAGAAGCCGCCCCGCTGGGCATTACGTATCAAAAGCCTGAGCTGGATTTCAGCCAAATCAAAAGCTGGAAAGACGGTGTTGTGCGTCAACTGAGTCAGGGTTTGCAGGCTCTGACACGCCGTCGCAATGTCACTTTTATCACAGCGCGAGCTGCATTCCAGTCGGCCGATGCGCTCCAGATCGAGGATCAGCAGGGCCGGCGGGTCCTCGGCTTCAAACACCTGCTGTTGGCCAGCGGTTCGCGAGCGATTTGGCCATCCGGATGGCCGCACGGCGCGCGCATGATGGATGCGTCCCAGGCACTGCAGCTGGAGGAAATCCCCGAGCGCTTGCTTGTTATCGGCGGCGGATATATAGGCCTGGAAATGGCCACCGTGTACGCTGCCTTTGGCAGCCAAATAGACATTGTTGAAATGGCCGATCGTTTGCTGCCAGGCATGGACCAGGATTTGGTGCAAGTACTGCAGCAGAAAATTCAGAACAATGTTAATAATATATATTTATCATCAAAAGTATTAAATATCCATGAGTATCCAGACCAGGTGCAGGTAGAAATGTCCGCTGCGGACGGCAGCCCGCAAACCCAGGCTTACGATCGGGTGCTGGTTGCCATCGGACGGCATGCTGGCAGCGATCGCCTGGCCTTGCAAAACACAGCGATCGCCCTGGATTCACACGGATGCGTCAAGGTGGACGCGCAGCGTAGAACGACCGAAAACAAGGTGTTTGCAATCGGCGATCTGGTTGAGGGGCCCATGCTAGCCCATAAGGCGGCTTATGAAGCTCGTCTGGTTGTGGATGTCATTCTGGGGTCGAAACGAGTTTATGATCCGCGCGCAATTCCGGCCGTCGTTTTTACCAAACCCGAAATCGCGGTGTGCGGATTACAGGAGAACGAGGCCCAGGCTGCCCGGCAGGCGGTCCAGGTCCATCGCTTTCCTTTCCAGGCGTCGGGGCGCGCCCTGGCTTTGCATCAAAGCAGCGGATTCGTTAAATTATTGCTGAATCCGCAGGATGGTCGTGTATTGGGCGGCGGCGTTGTGGGAGCGGGAGCTGCCGAATTGATTGGCGAGATTGCCCTGGCGATTGAAATGGGGGCCACGGCCATGGATCTGGCCTTGACGATTCATGCCCACCCGGGGCTTTCGGAAAGCATAATGGAAGCAGCAGAAATCTTTGAGCATGGTCAGAGTACGCACCATATGCCGCGCTGATCAGTGGCTAGCGGCCTAGTGCTGAAAATAAACATCGGCCGGCGGCAAGCGAAAGCGTTCACCGTAGATACCGGCTGCACTGCGCTTGCCGCAGGAAACAATCATGGTAATCTCCGAGCGCTTTCCAAGCCCCAGAATTTTTTTGACCCGGCTGCTATCAAAACCCTCCAGCGGACAAGAATCATATCCGGCGGCGGCAATCGCTAGCATGAAAGTCTGGGCTGCCAAAGAGACGCTTTTGTGAGCCACGACACGCATATCAGTCTCGCTCACCTCGCGGTATTGGGGTTTGCGCCATGCAGTCCACCAGACCGCCAATTTGCGTACAAGCGTCCAAAATCCGCAGCAGTGCCGGTAGAGCAGGGGCATCAGCCGATCCCAATAATCAATTAATTTCCTTTCCGGCGTAGATAAATCGGATCGTTTCTCCTTGCCCATTACTTTAAGCTGGTTGGCCACCAGGCGATCGGCTCGCTCTCGAAAGAGATCACGCCGGGCCACAAAGACCACCAATTCGCTCGCTGTGCTAACTGCTTTTTGGTCCAGACAGGCCGGGCCAAGCGAGCGAATCACTGCCGGTGTACTAATATGATGAAACTCCCATAGTTGCATATTACTGCTGTTCGGTGACAGCATCGCCAGTTCGAGGGCCTGCTGGACCAGTCCGGCCGGCAGTGCTTGTTGCTCATAAATGCGACAGGATCGCCGATGGCGAACGACTTCCTGAAAACGGTCAAAATTGGCGCTAAAATTCATTATGGTCAATACTGCTTTGCGATCAGGAATCGAGATTGATTCGGCTGTATTCCGGTTCATACTCCCCGGATTTTTGGATTTCCTTGTCCAGGGCCTCGACCAGGTTTTTTGCTTCCTTGCTCAGATTGCGCGGAGTCTTGAGCTTGATGACAATGTGCTGATCACCCTTGCCATATCCGCCCACATAGGGCATGCCTTTGCCCTTTAGTCGAAAGTGTTGGCCGCTGCTGGTCCCTGGCGGGATTTTCATGCGCGCTTTCTTGCCATCAATGGTCGGCACATCAATTTGACCGCCCAGGATTCCCATCGTCAGGGGTATGTTGGCCTGGACAATTAATTCGTTGCCCTGGCGCTCAAACAGGGCGTGCGGCTTGATATGGGTAATCACATACAGATCTCCCTTGGGCCCCCCCTGGGGGCCAGCCTCACCCTCGCCGCTGACCTTAAGACGACTACCGGATTCCACACCCGGCGGGATTTTTATATGCAGCGTGCGGCGCTTTTCGGTCACCCCGGCACCGCGACAGCTCGGACATGGTTTGGAGATGATTTGCCCCTGACCGTGACACTTTGGACAGGTGGAGGCGACGGAAAAAAAGCCCTGTGTTCGGCGCACCTGGCCCATGCCGCCGCACATATCGCATGCATCCGGTCGGGAACCGGGCGCTGCACCGCTGCCGCCGCAATCACTACAGGATTCATTACGCGGTATTTCGACCTTGACCTCTTTGCCACTGGCAGCATCTTCCAGACTGATATCCAGATTGTAACGCAAGTCCGCGCCGCGATTACTGCGCCGCCGGCCGCCTCCCATGCTGCCGCCAAATAATTCGGAGAAGACATCGCCAAAGTCGCTAAAAATATCGGAAAAGTCGGTGTAGGCTCGACTGCCAAAACCGCCGCCCCCGGCCGCACCTTGCACGCCGGCCTTGCCAAAACGGTCATAGGCCGCTTTTTTTTCATCGTCTACCAGGACTTCATAGGCCTCGGTGGCTTCCTTGAATTTTTCTTCGGCCGCAGCATCCCCCTTGTTTTTGTCCGGATGATATTTGATGGCTAGCTTGCGATAGGCCTTTTTGATTTCATCGCGGGAGGCACCCTTGCCAACCCCTAATATTTGATAGTAGTCCTGATCTGCCATGCCCTGCGGTTCCTGAGTCTGTTTGCGTCCATTCGCAGGAAACCGGCCCTGACTCGGGCCGGTTTCCCGGCTTTGTACTTATTTTTTTTCGTCGTCATCCACCACGGTGTAATCGGCATCGACCACCTTTTCACCGCTCCCATCTGCCGAGCTGCCCTCGCTAGAGCTGGTGCCAGCATCGCCCGACTCACTGGCCGCTGTCGCTCCGGCTGCTTGATAGATTTTCTGGCCGATTTCCATGGAAACTGTCCTGATTTCCTCCAGGGCAGTTTTGATCGCACCGGTATCGCCCGATTCCAGCGCTTCGCGAGTGCGCTTGATTGCATCCTCGGCGCGCGACTTGTCGGCGCTATCTAGCTTGTCGCCGGCTTCCGCAACGGATTTTTCCAGACTGAAGGCCAGGCTATCGGCTTCATTGCGGGAATCAGCCTGTTCGCGCATTTCCTTGTCTTTGGACGCGTTTTCTTCCGCATCGCGGACCATTTTGTTAATCTCATCATCTGAAAGACCGCTGGAGGACTCGACCCGAATCTTTTGTTCCTTGCCCGTGCCTAGATCCTTGGCGGATACATGCACAATACCATTGGCATCAATATCAAAGGAGACTTCAATCTGGGGGACGCCACGCGGCGCCGGCGGGATGCCGAGCAAGTCAAACCGCGCCAGGGTGCGGTTATCCTGGGCCATTTCGCGTTCGCCCTGCAGGACATGCACACTGACTGCGGTCTGATTATCTGCCGCTGTGGAAAAGACCTGCGACTTGCGGGTTGGAATCGTTGTGTTTCGCTCAATCAGGCGCGTAAAAACGCCGCCCAGGGTCTCAATGCCAAGGCTGAGCGGTGTGACATCGAGCAATAAGACATCGCTGACCTCACCGGCCAAAACACCGCCCTGGATGGCGGCGCCCAGAGCAACCACCTCATCGGGGTTCACCGACTTGTTGGGATCCTTGCCAAAGACTTTCTTTACCAGCTCCTGGACGGCTGGAATCCTGGTCGAACCGCCCACCAGAATGACCTCATCAATCTCACCGGCACTGACACCGGCATCGCGTAACGCATTTTGGCAGGGGATGCGGGTTCTTTCCACCAGTTGATTCGAGAGTTGCTCGAACTTTGAGCGTGAAAGGCTCATGTTCAGGTGCTTGGGACCGCTTTGATCGGCTGTGATAAAAGGGATGTTAATCTGACTTTCGGTTTTGCCCGACAATTCAATTTTCGCTTTTTCGGCCGCTTCCTTCAGGCGTTGCAGGGCCATTTGATCCTTGGCGATGTCGATGCCCGATTCGCGCTTGAATTCCTGAACCATCCAGTCAATGACGACCTGGTCAAAATCATCACCACCAAGGTGGGTGTCGCCATTTGTGGATTTTACCTCAAAGACGCCGTCGCCCAATTCCAGAATGGAGACATCGAAGGTTCCGCCACCCAGGTCGTACACAGCGATCTTGACGTTGTCATTCTTGCGATCCATACCATACGCGAGCGCGGCTGCTGTGGGCTCATTGATGATGCGTTCGACTTCCAGACCCGCTATCTTGCCGGCATCTTTGGTGGCCTGGCGCTGTTCATCGTTGAAGTAGGCCGGGACGGTAATGACCGCTTTGGTAATGGGTTGACCCAGATAATCCTCGGCCGTCTGTTTCATTTTTTGCAAAATCACAGCCGAAACTTCCTGGGGTGTAAAGGCGCCATGATCCGTTTCGACCTTCAGACCATCTGACCCGGAACGAACCACATTATAGGGAATATGACGCATTTCAGCCTCGGCTTCCGAGTAGCGTAGACCCATGAATCGCTTCACCGAGCGAATCGTATTTTTTGGATTGGTAATGGCCTGGTTTTTGGCCACCTGGCCAACCAGGCGTTCGTTTTCCGTGTAGCCGACAATGGAGGGAGTGGTGCGCGCCCCTTCCGAGTTCTGAATGACAATGGCTTCGCCGCCTTCCATCACCGCGACACAGCTATTGGTTGTGCCCAAATCGATTCCGATAATTTTTTCTTTAGACATTTCTTTGTACCTTTCTATTCTAATTTATTCTAAATATTGTAATTAATTTCAAGTATGGTTCTATTCTGCCGGACTGGCTCCCGGTTTGCCTACTTTGACCCGCGCCGGACGCAGGACATAGGGACCGGTGCTCAGATTCTGGACATAACCGACCTGGAAGACTTCCAGCACGGTCTCTTGTTGTAATTCCGGTCGATCTTCTGTGGCGATCGCTTCCATGCGTGCCGGCTCAAAAGGCGCTTCCATCGGATTGATTACCTCGATATTGTGTTTTTGAAAGCTGTTATAGAACTGACTTTGAATCATGCGCACACCTTCCACAAAATTCTGGACCTCCGGATTTTCACTTTTGGCGACCAACACCCGATCGAGATTGTCCATGGCTTCCAGAAGATTCTGGGCCATGCTGCCGACCGCATTCTCACGAATCAGCGCCTTTTCATTCTGCATGCGCTTGCGGTAGTTTGTGAATTCGGCCCGCTCCCGTTGCCAGGCATCCTTTAGACTGGCAATTTCAGCCTGGGCCGCGTCGAGCGGATCAAGAGGCGGCTCGCTTTGTGCCGGCGCGTCATTCCCGGCGGTCGTGTCTGCATTCTGTTCATCGGTTGCCGCCCTAGCGTCGTTTTCCGGGGCCTCATCACCAGCGCGCCCATCGCTGGTCGTGCTCGTATCAGCGGCACTCTCGGTCGACCGGCCCGGCGCCAAATCAATGCCATCGGGAGTCTGGTTCTGCATTTCTGAATTTTCTTCCGTTGCGTTCATCCTGTTTTGGGGATCCTTGTGTTTTTTAATCAGCCCGGGTCTAGTTCGTGAGCCGTGTAATCATATTGCTAATAATATGGCGGGTGTATTCGACCAGGCTGACCGTGCGCAGGTAGTCCATCCGATTGGGACCGATCACTCCGATGCCGCCGACGCTTTTTTCGCCCATTTTATAACGTGCTGTGACGATCGATATGCCTTGCAATCGTTCATCAAAATCGCCTTCGATCACAATTTGACAACTGCCGTCCGTTGTCCGATCCAGGAACAAATGCTGCACAAAGTCCCGGGATTCCAGGTAATGGCCTAGTTCCCGCAACCGATCACGGGCATAGTCGGACTGAGCCATGCGCGAGAAAAGATTGTCGAGACCGTGAATGATGACCTGACCTTCGCCCTTGACGGCGTCAAAATTATCGTAAATCAGCTTGCCGATCACCGGCACATATCGATTCAGATTTTGCCTTGCCGCAGTCACGTTGATCAGGCTGGCATGCATCTCGGCCAAATCCATGCCCTTGAAATACTCGTTCAGGAAGCGGGTGGTCTGTTGCAGGTACTCGGCCGCAATACGCTCGTTCGTATAGACAGTCCGGCTGTAGACAGTGCCGGAACGATTGACGATGATGATCAGTATTTCGTCCTGGCCCATATCAATGAGTTCAATGTGTTTCAGAATGCTCTTCTCGGGCGCTGGCCCGAGGGTGATGGCGACGGTATCGGTCAGTGAACTGAGCACGCGGCTGGTTGTTTCCAGGATTTCGAAGATGCGCAGGCCATGCCGCAGATACTCTGCCTGGATCATCTTTTGGTCTTGATCATTGGGTTGCGGCAGGGATTCAAAGTGATCTACATAGTGCCGATAGGCCTTTTCGGTCGGGATTCGACCAGCGCTGCGGTGGGGTGCGTAGACGTAGCCGTTTTCATCCAGAAATTTGAAAACAGAGCGCACCGTGGCGGAGCTACAACCCAGATCGTAATTCTCGGTCAGGTATAGGGAACTGATCGGTTGATCATGCCGGATATAAGCCTCAACCAGCTTGTTGAGTATATACGCCTGACGACTGTTTAACACCAGCGAACTCATTCCTTTTGCCTGACTTTTTAGCAATCAATACCTTGGATTGCTAAAAACACTTACAAGTTCGCGTTTTTTTCCATGCCTGTCAAGCAAAAAAGGCGCTTGATTGCTAATTTTGCTCCTCTTGCTCCTGTTTTTTCAGGATATTGAAGACTCCCCGCCCGCCCATAATAAAGCCGGTGTTCAACCAGTTGGTTTCTGCGAAGGCCAGAATATTGCCGATCAGGCGCTGCAAACCCAAATCAAGGGTCACATGGTATTCATCCCAATTCAAATCAAAGGCAAAGTTGACGGTCGTAAAGCTGCTGTCCTCTTCCACCTGCAAGGGGTTTTCGGCCAGGGTGCTTGAGTAGCCGATATGGCCGCGCACATGGCGCCCCTCGGCCCCGCCGGTGTGCAGGGCCTTCAGGGCCAGACGACGGCCCATCAAGGGTACGTTTTCAATACTCGTTAGTTCGCTCCAGGTTAGCCCCCACATCCGGATGTAGCCCTCATTGTTGCGCTGATTTTGACCGATTTCAATCCGTCCGGAGGCAATGGAGGCTTCACCGCGTTCTGTGCGAAAGAAAAAGTCAACCGGTGTGCCCAGATCCAGGTCCATGTTTTCCAGGTTGATATGCCGCAGCTCGAGCCGGTAGATCGGGGTCATCGTCTCATCCCGCACATACAAGCGACCATTTATAATAGAAGCACCCGAGATTTCTACCCGATGCCGGCGGGGTAAAAACCGGTTCTTTTTATAGGAATCCTGGCGGTTATAGTATTCCAGATACGGGGAGCGCATTTCGAGGCGCACTATACGTACTCGACCAAATAACAGAAGCAGGGGATCAATCAGGAAGTGGATGGAGTCCATTTCCAGATAGACGCGGTCATAGGTGGCCTCGTCCGCATACAGCATGAAGCGAAAATTACGGGCCCGAAAATAGAGCAGGGGCAGCAAAAATCCGAAGCCATCAAAGTCGATGCTGAAAATCGGGCCAAAGTTGCGCCGAATCAGGTACTGCAGCACGGGTCCCCAGCATAAAAACTGGACACAAGCCAGTGTGATAAAGGCTGCAATACTTAGCCAGAGAAGCAGGGACAAGATGTGACAGGGCTCCCCGGCTGGCGGACCCTGTCAAGTGCTTTCAGCGGGATTGCAGTTGGCCCTTTCCGGCGCTTTGTGCGTCCCGGGGTTAGTGTAGACCTTTATGAGCGCTGCGGTGATCAGGCAGGCTGTGCGTTAGCAGTGACTCCACGAGCAAACTCACGATAAAAGAGGCAATCCCGAGCAAGGGCGGTATAATAAACAGAATCCAGCTTAAACTCCAGGTCTGGACCTGTGAAAACCACAGGACGCCCCCGGCGCCAAAAAAGCAAAACCCGCAGACAATTCCGATTTGCTCGGCGGCGCGTTGCCAACGCCAGGATTTCAGATTTGTATTGTTGGTTTCCATAACACTTGTTGGACTGTTGTCCGGTAGTCCAGGTTCCCCGAATTCGCCGGCAATCCCCGGGAATAAAATGAACTTGCAGACCGCCAGACAGTCCCGGGAAGACTCCAGGAATTGCTTTTCGATTGCCAGGATCGGGGCCGGTCGGCAGTGTTGCCGGCAGACAAGGCCTGAAAAAATTGCCGGGTCCGCTTGATTTGGCGGATGCGATTGCCGTTGATGATAGCAGGCAAATACTATTTGTTATACTGGAACGATTATGAAACAGAAAACCCCGCATTTATTCCTGATTTTGATGCTTGCCGCCCTGGCACCGACGCTTTGGGCGGGGCCCACGGAGGGCGTTCTCAAGGAGTTTCGCAAGACAGAAGAATTGATTCGCACAAAGCAGATCACACCGGAGGTCCGCAAGGCCACGCTGGAATCGAATTTACTGGACGCCATGCAAAGCGCGCTCAAGCGCCGCTTCTATCTGCAGCAAAAGGAGATTCTGGAGGGCTTGAATAACGATAGCCTGGCCTATGAAAAGCATCCCTCGTCCGAGCTGGTTTACTTTGTGCGCTATCGCAATTACTATGTTCGTTTTGACTACTATCGAGACCCGGAATTTTATATCCAGAATCCTAAATACGAAAAATTTCTGATTCGCGAAGAGGGCGCTGACGCTCATAATCCGACAACCCCCTGAGTGTAACAGGCAAGGCGTCGTCGGGTTAACGCAGTGTAATCGAGGGTGGAGTCAGGGTTTCCGCATTTAGGACCGGTTTTACAGCAAACCAGGGAAATCGTGTTACAGGCCTGTTGGCCGGTGGCCTTGCTGCAGCGCTATGGCACCTTTGCTCGTCGCGAGAAGGATGCGGCGGGACCCTTGACGAGCGCAGACCTTGTCTCGAATTACCTGCTGTCCAGCGGTTTGCGCTCGATTTTACCGGAAGCCGGCCTTCTTTCCGAGGAAGCCCTTGATGGTCCGGAGCGCTTGAATCAGGAAATAATCTGGGTGATCGATCCCATTGATGGCACGCGTGAGTATGCCAATGGTCGCAGTGATTATAGCATTTCGGTCGGATTAATCCAAAACGGTATTCCGGTACTGGGCGTGATTGCCATGCCGGCCGAGGGCTGGATGATCAGCGCCAGTATTGAAGAGGGTCTTGCGTGTCGCAGCTTTCTGATCCCGGATCAGAGCGGGGCACAGTGGCATCGCACACTGGAACTGGATGAGGCGGATGTTGCGGCCTTTGCCGAGCAATTTCGACAGTCGATTGGCAGGGACCTGCTGCTTGCCAGCGAGCCGTTCCATTGTCCAGCCAATCCTGCCCGGCGCCTGGCGGAAGCCAGGGTGGCCGTTAGTCGAACGGAATTTGAGCGGCAGCTCTTTTCGGACTGGCAAAAAGATCTGTGTCTGGTTCCCGAGGGTTCCATTGCGCGCAAGCTGGCTCTGTTGGCCTGCGGTCGTACAGATCTGGTGATCAGCCGCCAGCCGAAGCATGAATGGGATATTTGCGGGGGCCATGCCTTGCTGGAGTGTATTCCTGGATTTGAATTCAAGTCTTTTCCGGACTATAAACCGATTCTGTACAATCGGGCCGAATTCCACATAGCCGGATTGATCGCCGGACCGGAAAGCCTGCTGGCCGAGTTTGGTCAGTACTATGAACTGAGCAGCATCCGTTCGGCCAGCCGATCGCCGGCGCTGGATTCCCCACCGCCAGGACGATCTCAAAGCGATTCCGGACCAGTGCCCGATGGTGACGGAGAAGTGGAATCGGATGTCCGATTGCAACTGGTCCTGGACGGCAGCGGTGTCGGCATTTGGGAGTATAATATTCGGACGCAGACCCTGTTGGTCAATCAGCGTTGGCTGGAAATACTGGGCTATGAAACCGGCGAGAATCAAATGTCACTGCGCAATTGGCAAAAAATTGTGCATACGGACGACTTGCCCGGCCTGGCCGGTCTGTATGATCGCATTCGTAGTCAGGCAAAGGATGTGCTGGATACAGAATGCCGATTGCGTTCGGCTCGTGGTGAGTACCGCTGGATGCGTTTGCACGCCCGGGCTTTACACTCGGCGGACGGGCAGTTGCTGAGATTGGCCGGCACCTTGCTGGATGTGCATGAAGACCGGGCCTATGATCCGGTGACCGGGCTTCCCAACCAGGTATTGTTTCAGGACCGGCTCGAACAAGCCTTCTATCGCGCTCGGAGCAGTCTGGAGTTTTCTTTTAGCCTGGTCCTGATCAGTATTGATCGCTTTCAGCGCCTGGTGGATTCACTGGGCCCCAGCGATGCAGATCGTATTATCCAGATACTTGCAGAACGTATGCAAAGCCTGCGCAAGGAAAAGGATACTGTGGCGCGCTTGTCGCAGAATGAACTAGTCCTTTTGATTGAAGATACGCTGGACATAACCCGTTACAGCCAACGACTGGAAAAACTGCCCGAACTGGTCAATCAAGTAATTCAGTTGGGCAAGCATGAGGTTGTCCTGACGGCCAGTGTCGGTCTGGCATTGTATGATACCAGCTATCGCTATCCCATGCAGATGCTGCGTGACGCCCAATTAGCGCGCAACACTGTCCAACAGAGCGGCGGCAATCGTATCCTCCTGTACAATACCCTGATGCAGGATTCGGTCAGCGATCTTTTGACTCGCGAAACCGAACTGCGATCTGCATTGCGGGAGCATCAACTCCAGTTGTACTATCAGCCGATTGTGCGCGCCCAGGATCGCAGTCTGGCAGGCTTTGAGGCTCTGATTCGCTGGCAGCATCCCTTGCGGGGCACCCTGAGTCCGGATAGTTTCATTCGGCTCTCCGAGGAAAGCGGGCTGATCATTCCCATTGGCGATTTTGTCTTGCGGGAAGCGGCGCGGATGCTGCACGAAATTCATGCGATGGGCCATCCAGGTCTCTTTGTGAATGTGAACGTATCCGCCAGTCAGTTGAATCATCCCGCTTTGCTGGAAACGCTCCAGCGCCTGAGTCATGAATACAATTTTCAGACAGATCAGTTTAAACTGGAAATCACGGAAAGCGTGGCCATGCACAGCCTTGAGGAAACGATCCAGAATCTGCAGCAGATTCACTCCCTGGGCTATCAAATGTGCATTGATGATTTTGGGACCGGCTATTCCTCGCTGGCCTACCTGAAACGCTTGCCCGTCTCTGTCCTGAAAATTGACCGTTCTTTTATTCACGAGATTACCAGCAATGATGAGGACAAAAGCATTGTGGCTGCCATCATGGCCCTGGCGCGCAGTCTGCAATTGCAGGTTGTCATTGAGGGAGTCGAAACCATCAGCCAGCTGGAAACGCTCGAGCCCATGCAGGCTGATTTATATCAAGGCTTCTTTTTTAGCAAGCCGCTGCATCCTGGTCAAATGATATCTGTCTTGCGGCATTACCAGGCGGGTGATCGTTTTCAGCGCGCCTTACTCGATCAGCTCCAGCACTAGGAGCGCATCGCCCACTTTTACCAGGCTGCCGGCAGCTGCCAGACACTGACGAACGGTTCCAGCCAGGGGTGCCTCCAGGGGGAAGGTCGCTTTTTCCGTTACCAATTCGCATAGCTCCTGGCCTTGTGTGACGCGCTCACCGGGCTCGACTAGCCATTCCAGCAGTTCAATTTGGGAGGCGTTGCCAATGTCGGGAACACATAATTCCCGGGTCGGCTGTGAAGGCTCTGACATGACCCCACCATTCCGGGGGGGGGCTTTTTTGCCAGCCGAATTACAAAATGATTGCCAAATGCCATCGATCTACAAGGCTCCAATTATGCGCAATACAGCCACGATGGAAGCTATTCAGGAAACCCTGACTCAAACCATGCCCGAGCATGAGCTTGACGAGGCCCTGCAATTGATCGCTGAAATTCGGAACCTGAAAAAAGAAAAAAACCTGGTCATCCTGGGCCACAATTACATGACTCCGGATGTGTTTCATGGCGTCTCTGATTTTATCGGCGACTCCCTGGGACTGGCTCGTCAGGCTGCGAATACGGATGCTGCGATCATTCTATTCAATGGCGTGCATTTCATGGCGGAGACGGCCAAGATCTGTAATCCGGACAAAAAAGTGCTGATTGCCGATCCCGAGGCGGGTTGCTCGCTAGCCGAAAGTATCACAGCGGATGATGTGCGCATGTTGAAAGCGCGCTACCCCGGCGTGCCGGTAGTGACCTACGTGAATTGTTCGGCGGCAGTCAAGGCTGAAACGGATATTTGCTGCACCAGTGCCAACGCCTTGCAGGTTGTTGAGAGTCTGGCCGATGAAGCTGTTATCTTCCTGCCGGACGAATACCTGGCCCGCAATATCCAGCAAAAAACCAGCAAGCGCATTATTTCCTGGGAGCAAGGCAAATGCATGGTCCATGAACAATATACCGCCGAGGATTTGCTTCATGCGCGCCGACAATTTCAGGACCTGCTGATTATATCGCATCCGGAATGCAATACCGACGTGACCGGCGCCTCTGATTTTGCGGGCAGCACATCCCAAATGGCGGACTTTATTGCCAAAAACAAACAGGAAAACATTATGCTGGTCACCGAATGCAGCATGGCTGATAACCTGCGTTTACAATTTCCCAGGCGTCATTTTGTTTCCACCTGCCATACCTGCCCGCATATGAAAAAAATAACGCTCAAAAAAGTGCGCGATGCGATTATTAACGAACAGTATGCGGTGGAAGTGCCCGAGCATATTCAAAAACCGGCTTTACGCGCCGTGGAACGCATGCTGGCTATCGGCTAATCAAGCCAGAGCCGATGGCAAACACGGAAATTAGAAATGGAATTACGGATTGGCAATGGGTGGGATTTCCACCGCTTAATAGAGGATCTTGATCGGCCCTTGAAGCTGGGTGGTTATACACTGCCTGGACCGCTGGCCCTGGCCGGTCACTCCGATGCGGATGTGTTATATCACGCTCTTTGTGACGCGCTAGCCGGGGCCATGGCCCTTGCCGATATTGGTCAGGTCTTTGCGGATACCGATGAAGCCAATCGCGATCTTGATTCGGCTCGTATTGTAGAATACTATCAGTCCCAAATGGAGGCCGCCGGCTGGCAGCTAATGAATGCGGATCTGACCCTGATCGGTGAACGTCCCAAAATCAGTCCGCACACAGCGGCAATACGCGCCAGCATTGCCGCCCAATTGCAGGTAGATCCGCAGCGGGTCGGTCTCAAGGCCACAACAACCGAAAAAATGGGCGCCCTGGGTCGATCAGAGGGGCTGGCCTGTATGGCCAGTGTCCTTTTGCAGCGCGTCCCCTGACGTATCCTATTTACAAGTGCTATCCAGTTTGGTAGTAATCTGGAGGTTTACGTCTGGCCAAAGCTTGCTGACACCGTCCTGGGTGTGGGCTTCCTCACAAACCTTGTTCAGCGCGGCAATCGCGGGCAGGGCCTGCCAGTCGCCGACATTGATGCTGCCAGTCGCCTTGAATTGACCCTCCGGACTGCTTTCAAATGCAAAGTCAACAAGGTGAGTTTGTTCATTCAGCTTTAATTCGATTTGGGCCTTGCCCTGGTTGGCGGAATCGATGCTCTTGACATGTCCGCTGATGAGCGCCCCGTTTGCCAGCGTGCCAAAAAATGCTGTCTTGATCTTTTGATCGCGATTCGGATTATTGGTAAAGACGCTGTCCGTATTGACGGTAAAGCTCATATTCCGGAAAACATCGCCGGCCGTAGGGGCGCTTTCGGTTGCACTGGCAGTTTTTTCCTGAAAAGAGCCGTTAACTCCCGCCCGGGAAATAAACTTGAAAGCCGTCCACTGAATTTCCGTGAATCGGGGATTGTACGCATACGTGCAGTCGGGCTGGTTTTTGTTCTGACACTGGTTTGTAACAATAGCGAGTCCAGGTAAAAGCAGCAGTGACAGGTAGATCGTTTTCAGACGCATATGCGAAATATACGTTAAAATCAGGACAAAGTCAATTCTTTTCTGCTTGCTTTGGAGTTCTGGTTATAAAGACTGTTTAAGGTTATGCAGCCAACAACACAGAGCCCCGATGTGTCCGGTTGGCGATTGTGTTTGTTATTACAAGCCTTGACGGCAGAATATGGCGAGCAGGCTGTTCTGGAATGGCAGCATGATCTGACACCAGCGCAGCATGATTTGCTGCATGGACTCACTGAGCAAACCTGGATTCCAGGCGAGCAAGAGTCTTCCCTTCTATATAGTCTTTGTCATCGATTTGATAGCTGGCGCCATTTGGCGCGCATTGGCAAATCCTGCTTTCACCGCCTGGTCGAGCAGAATCAAATTATGCCCCTGCAAATTCAATATGAATGGGAACACATCTTGCAGTTTCCATTATTTTTGCAAATGATCACCAATCGGTTGTATGCCAGACCCAGCCTCGAATCGGTCGATCCGGACACGGCACAAGGGAGCGTGCTGCTGGATTTAATATACATGGATCGGCTGGACCCGCATTCGCTGATCGATGTTCTGTTTTATGAGGGACTGCTGCGTTCTTTTTGTCAGCGGACTTTTTGGGAGGAAGTGGAAATTTCGGTCACGAAAACGACAATGCTGCAATCCGACTGGCCCAAACGAGCAGCGATTCATAATAATATACAATGGGCGCAGGGCTATCACCAGTTTTGCTTGCGTTCCAGGGCCTTTTTGCAACCGGCGGTGCCGGCCAAACCTGCCCCGTCGAGCACTATACACAGCCCCAATCAGTTCGACAAGGTTTTGGAAAAGTCGGTTGGTTTGCTCAAGGACAAGCGCGAACTCACAACTTCGGTCGAGTACTTGCATATGGCCAACGCGCAACTGGAAAAGCAAATCGCCGCGTCGCGGCGCGAGCTGATTATGGCCCGCAATATCCAGAAAGGCTTTGTCCCACGGCGCATTCCGGACTGGAGCGGGCTGCAGTTCTGGATCAAGTTCTATCCGATGACGGAAGTCAGCGGTGACTTCTACGATTACTTTTCCATTGGTTCCAATCGATTGGGATTGCTGGTTTGCGATGTTTCCGGCCACGGCGTGCCGGCGGCGCTCATTACCGCGATTGCCAAGTTGTCGTTCAATAATCACCGCCTGGATTCTCCTGCCGAGGTGTTCAATCGGGTCAATCTGGATTTGCTGCGCTATGTCAAGCAAGAAGGTTATTTGACCGGCTTTTATATGCTGATCGACAAGGATTATAATATTATTTATAGTAGAGCCGCAGGCCCGGCGGCTTTTCTGTGCCGGGCGGCTACGAATGAGGTGGAGCGTTTGGGCGGCGAAGGAACCCTGCTGGGCATGTTCCCGGATGCCAGTCGTCATTTCAGAGATCAGAGTACGCATCTCGAACCGGGGGACAAAGTCCTGATCTTCACGGACGGGGTATTAGAGGCTCGCAATGTGCATGATGAAATGTATGGGGAGGAAAGGCTCATCGAGGCGCTCCAGCAAACCGCCGGCATGGATATCCAGCATACCAGCGAGCAGGTGATGCGCGACTTTGAACGCTTTACCCTGGGTACGGATCAAGGCGATGACATTACCATGATTGCCATGATGCTCTCGGAGCAGCAGGCTGAATTCAATGAATATATTAGCATTGCCCGCCGCGCCTTTCATGCCCGTGAATATCAAGAGGCTTGCCGTTTCATGCTGGCGGCCGTCGAGATTTTTCCACGGCATACAACAGCCCTGTACATCCTGGCGCGTTATCTGATCAAGGCGGACCGATTCCGCGAGGCACAGGAGTTCTTGATCCGCTACAATGGGCTGCGGCCCTACAATGCGGACGCCTGGAGCTTGCTGGCGCGCTCTTTGCTGGCCGAGCAAAACCTGGCACAGGCGGAAGATGCCCTCAAGCGTTCCTTGAGTTTACGCAGTGAGAATCCGCGAGCCCTCTACCTGCTGGCGCGCTTGTACTTGTTGCAAGATAAAAAGGACAAAGCGGCACAATGTGCCCTCGAAATCAAACAAATCAAACCGGACAGCAAGTATTTGGAGCAGCTGCGCGCATTTCTGACAGATTAAGCAGCCCCTGCCAGCCTGGAATGCGAGCCGGTCTGGTTCTCTGCTCGTTTGTGAGCAAACTGTGCAGAGGTGCGGCCCGCCGTGCCCCGGATGAATCCCGGTCCCGGCCAGTCCAGCGAAAGCTTGCAAGCCTGGTGTCGGCCGCTCAATCCGGGATCGCATTCTCGGGCTGAATAATCATATTGCCGTAATAGGCCAATAATTGCGGACTGCGAATGAAGACCTGACCATCCTGAATCGCCACGACACGCCTTTTTTCCAGATTGCTTAAACCCTGACGGCGAATGACTGCGGGCCTTTGGTGCAGATAGTTGCCATGGTGCCTGCGCAGGAAGTCTTCAATCCAGGCGCCTACGGTTTCCATTGTAATGCCCTCCTGCTGTAACGGCGCAAGACCGGGTGAATCCGATTCTGACCGGTGTTGATGGAGTACATGCGCCACAATTTGATTCGGTAAAAGTCTTTGGTGGCGACGCCATTGACGATCGATCTCGTACGATATGGAAAGACCGGGCTCGTCAGCATGCAGATGGTTTGATACCGGAATTGCCTCGCAAACATCCAGATAGACCTTGCTGCGGATGCGCCAAAAATCATGCCAGTTGGTTTCCTCGCGCAGTCCGCAAAACTCTCGATCCTCGGGGACATTCTCGTAGGACAGGGCAAGCGGAACCACCAGGATTTCATTGCCGGAATGCCGGTAGGCCTCGATCGCTGTATTGAGAAGTCCGGTCTTGATCGGATAGATGTCTCCGCTCCGGCTGCGCGTGCCCTCGCAGTAGACCAGAGACGGCACACCGGCTTCCATAGTCATTGACGAATAGGCGTTCAGACACTCCAGATACAGGATATTGCGGATCCGCTGCCGGTCTACGGCGTAGGCCCCCAGGGATTTCAGGAGCCAGGACAAAAAGGGGCTTTTCATCAAATTGATTCCGGCTGCATAGCGCGGCACTGGCAGACCGCTGCTGACCAATCCAAAAGCGACCTCGATGGAATCGAGATGGGATCGATGCATTGGTGTGTACAGGATGTTGTAACGCCTGGCCAGTTCGCGTAACTGCTCCACCTCGCCGCCAACATAGGGCATGGCTCTGCCTGGTCGAAAACCACCGGCCATGAAACGTAGCGGTGCAATGGCCCGAATCAGGGTACCGCGCATTACGGGACGAAAGTTGTCCGAGATCTCGCTGACATAGTATGCGACCAAATCGTTGATCAGATCCATGCGATTGTCCGTGTCACAAGCAGAGAGCTGGTTCCATAAACGGATTTCTGTGGGAAACTCTTCCAACTCCCGGGTAATATTGCCCTGACGGGCTGCATCCAGGCGCTTGTTCAGTTTACTCAGCACATTGCCGCTCTGTCGCTGGATGCGCTCCTGTAACCCGCTGCTAACACTAATGTGCCGATGGACACGGCGGATGATCAATCTGTTGAAATTATGACCGGCCGCGATACTAGCGCCTGGTATATGCTGATTCGATCTTTTTTCAGTCAACTGCTCGCTGTCATAGCCCTTGAAAATGACATCAATCAGGGCATGGGGCTTCTGTTTGCGACTCAGAATTCCATAAATAGTTTCAAATAATTCCAGTCGTACATCAAGACGTTCGGCAATTTCCAGGATCGGACTGAGGGACAGACTGCCCTCGACCGTGTTTTCGCTCGCCCGGGCTTCCTTTTCAATAAACGTGCGCGGATCGACGAGCAGTTCCAGTCGATCCAGCCAGCCCAGTTTCTGCGTGCGCTCCACCTCATTACGCACAAAGCTGCTGCCATAATGGCGGTTGCGGCTGAGGGGACTGATGGCGGACGCAAACAGGTCGCCTAGTCCTGATATACCGCTGAGTTGATCCGGATTACCGCCAAGGGCTGCGCAAAACGCTCGCATCTCTTGATACCCTTTACTGAACAAAACACCTTTGAAATTGGAACTGGTATGGGGCAGCTTCTCGGCTATTCCACAGGCGATGGCTATCGGATTTTTCAGTATGCCGCCCAATTCGATGCTCAGCGTATCGGTGTGGTGGCTGACTTGAATGGACTTGCCTTCCAGACGGCCGGCAATTAAACGGGCGCACTCCGGATTTTCACAACCAATATTAAAAAAAGTCAAATGACCGGCCAGTATCTCGCCTAACAGACTGGGCCCATTGATCACTGCAACACCCAGTTGCAACTGACGTTCCCGGGCCATATGCGCTGCTAATTGCGAAAATGTATAGATTTGATGACGCTTGTGCCATTTTTTATCGGCAAAGCCCTTGGTCAGGATCCCCAGCACATGTTTTTGAGAGCGATCCAGTTGATCCAGAATAAGCTCCATGCTGGATTCAAATTCGCGCGAGGGCAGGGCGCACAGCATTAGCTGGCTGCCCTTTGCAAAATGCTCCCGGCCGCAATGCGCCAACACACCGCTATGCAGGCGATAGTCCTGTCCCAGAATCTGCACCCGGCGTTCTTTTTCAAAGCGTTGGCAATCGGACTTGTCTTTGAACCACAGCCGCACCTGTCCGTCCCGACTAGCCACCAGATTGGCCAGTACATAACCGAATTGGCCGCCGCCTAAAATGGAACAGCTAAAGACCGGTGGCGTGGCATCGGTAGCAGTCTCACGGGTTTTATTGGTCATTTCAGTTTGCAAATGGTTCACTCATTTTCATATAGACGATTCAGACCATTCAGGGCGGCGACCCGATAGGCTTCCGCCATTGTGGGATAGTTGAAAGTGGCCCTGGTGAAGTATTCGATTGAATTGGCTTCACCGGCCTGGATCATAATTGCCTGACCGATGTGAATGATTTCGCTGGCGTTCACACCGAAGCAGTGGATCCCGAGAATCTCCAGGGTATCACGATGGAAAAGCAGCTTCAGCATTCCGACGGGTCGCCCCATAATCTGTGCGCGTGCCAGATTCTTGAACATTGAATGGCCGACTTCGTACGGCACGCACTCGTCTGTCAATTCGCGTTCGGTCTTGCCAAGAGAGCTGATTTCCGGACTGGTGTAGATCCCCGTCGGGATGTCGTCGATCATGGCCCGTTCGCAGAAACCATTGATGAGGTGCAGAGCCGCATACCGTCCCTGCACGTACGCTGCACTGGCCAAGGCTGGCATGCCGATCACGTCTCCGACGGCATAGATTCTCTCAGCAGCGGTATGGAAGTGTTCATCAACTTCAATCTGTCCACGATTGTTTGTCGTGATGCCTGCAGCTTCGAGGTTGAGGTCATCGGTGTTTCCACTTCGACCGGCTGCCCAGAGCAAGACATCCGTCTTGATCTGTTTCTTTGACTTCAAGTGCAGGATGACGCCGTCATCGACCGGTTCGACATGGTCATAAACCTCACTATGGCGGATGACGACACCACGCTCTCGAAGGTGATAGCTCAGTGCATCAATGATCTCATCGTCGAGAAACTCCAGGAGCTTCGTGCGCGTGTTGATGAGATTCACTTTCACGCCGATGTTGCGAAACATGGAGGCGTACTCGCAACCGATGACGCCGGCCCCGTACACACATATGGATCGTGGCGTCTTCGGCAAATCCAGAATGGAATCGCTGTCGAAGATGCGTGGATGGCTGAAATCGATGTCCGGCGGCCGAAATGGTTTGGAACCGGTGGCCATGATGACGGCATCGCTCTCCAGGACTCTGCGGCCACCAAGTTCGTCGCAGACCTCGATTCGATTCGGGCCAGCAAACCGAGCGTGTCCTTGATAGACGGGGACACCGTTTCGATCGTAGAAGCTGCGTCGCATGTCGACCTGCTTAGCGATCACCGCTCCCGCCGATCGCCGGAGGTTGGGAAACGAACGTGCTGCTGAGAGTGTGGCTGTGTCGACGAGTCCCGTGTTCTGGAGATTCACCGACTGGTAAATTGCAAATCGGAGAGCTTTACTCGGAATGGTCCCCTTGTGAGTACAGCTGCCACCGATTGCAGGCATCCGTTCCACGGCTGCAACAGAGCGGCCCAGCTTGGTCGCCTGCATGGCTGCCCCCTCGCCGCCGGGCCCGGTCCCGATGACGATGACATCATACCTGTGATTCTCGTGGTTCAATGATTCCCTCATTGCTGTCGATGGAAGATAGTCTCGGGATATTCTCTGGCTTCGCAAGTCCAATGCCGGATTGGGGGAAAGGAATCTGGCACCTGAGCGATCAGTCCGATGATTCGCTGGAAGGGTACGACATTCGCATCCAACTTCTCTCGACTCAGACTCCAACAGAATCTCGTCCGCTTGACGGCATCCTGCAATCTGATTGAGCAGGTGTCGCCTCACAAACGGGCAGGGAAACTTCCATCGGCATTCGTCGTCTGTCGTAAGTCGAATGCAAGGCTCAAGAGTAGCTGGGATGCCGCAAGCTGAAATAGATCGCCTCGCAGCCGAGGCTCGTCGAGACTCGGGCGCTGACTGGAAGCGATGGGGACCCTATTTGGCGGAGCGGCAATGGGGGACGGTGCGCGAGGACTATTCGTCCGACGGTCGCCCGTGGCTCCACTTCACGTATGAGGAGGCTGTGTGGAGGACGTACCGTTGGGGTGAAGATGGCATGCTGGGCATCACTGATCGGAAATGCCGGCTTTGTTTCGCCCCGGCACTCTGGAACGGTGTTGATCCCATTTTGAAGGAAAGGTTTTTTGGACTGACGGGACCAGAG
>JAGRNA010000203.1 GCA_020441005.1 Leptospiraceae bacterium | reverse complement strand
GAGTGTATGGGAAACGAGAAGGTCCATGATTTGATCGATTTACGCAAAATCGAAGTGGCCCCCCTGGCCTACATGCGCGGACGCACCTTAAACGACTCCTTTGTAATTCTGGACGAGGCCCAAAACTGCACCCTGGCGCAGTTAAAAATGTTCATGACCCGCCTCGGCCGCAACGCACGCATGTGCATTGGGGGCGACATTACCCAAATCGACCTGCCACCCGGCAAATCGGGTCTGGCAGCCAGCGCTCGCATTCTGGACCAGGTCCAGGACATCGGGGTCGTGGAGTTCGGCTCCGAGGATATTATCCGTCATCCTTTGGTGGAGCGGATTGTGCGCGCCTTTGAAAAACACGATGCGAGCCAGGGGCCGGCGACCGGGAACGAAAACGTACAGATGCGATGAACGGGACGAATCAAAAAAACATAAGCCAGTTGGGCTTTGCCGAAAGCATCCTCGCCTGGATGATAAACCAGCTGACGCGAGACCGATCGGATCGCGTGATTCGGCGCACGCAGCTGTTTTTACTCGTACTGACCGTGTTGTTGGTCACCCTGGCGCTGTCTTATCCCAACCTGAAACAACCCTATATTAACCTGACGGAGAACGGACCCTATGGTATCGGTCGCAGCGCCCCGGATACGCTAGTTGCAGTGACGGACGTCGAGTTTCTACGCGAAAAAAGCTTTGAACAGGCCCGTGAAAACGCGCGCAATCGAACCCCCCTGCATATCACCCTTGACTATGGTTTGCTGCGCGATGACATCCAGTATCCGGACAATGTGGCCACCTGGAGGCGATTGCGCACCGAGGACATGCAAATCCAGCGCGAATGTCGTTCCAAACAGGATTGGAAACAGATCTGGTACTGTGCGCGTTCAAAGTCGAAACGCTGGCGCCGGCTAAGCCTGGATGAATTCAAGGAATTGACTTTTCTACCTTACGCTGCCCAGGACCAGATGCAGCAACGGGCCCTGAATCTGGTTTTCACGCACTTTGTTGTACTCAAGAAGACTCCGGAGGGCAGCAACAAGGTCCTGTATGACAATTTCAACGGAGACCAGATTGTAATTCACAATTTGAATCACGCCTCCAGCGCCAAGCCGGAGCAATTAAGTCGCGAAGCTTTAATAAAGCCGGACGAGCTATGGCGAACCAGGAATCTGGAGATCGTCGAACAACTAATCTCCGAGCATATACCGCGCACATCGCTCAACCAGCGCAGCGGTCTGGCACGCATGAGCATGGGCTATATGTACGAGCTCGATGCGGCCCGCATTAGTCAGAGTTTAACGGACGAAGCCCAGCAGGAAGCAATCAGCGCCGTCAAGCGATCGGATCATACCTACAAGATCAAGCGCGGCCAGGTCATCTTGAAAAAAGGGGACATCATAACCGAAGAGATGCGTCGCTCACTCGAGTTGCATCAGGAAAAACGCACCCTGGAGATTGTGAAGCGCATTCTATCTATTCTCATCCAGATGGTCATACTAACCATGCTGATGCTTTATTTCGCGCTGCGTTTTTCGGCCTTCTCTTTTCGGGATTTATCCTCCAACCTGATTGTTTTCAGTTCCGTATGGCTGTTTGCGCTCATGCTTGTGCTGCTGGAAAAAGCCTGGGCCGGACGGGCCAGCGAATTTGAACTAACGCACTTCTTTGGCTCCTGGGTGCCGGTGGGTATTTTTTCCGTGTTGCTGGCGCTGATTTTCGGCGAGCGCCTGACGATCGCACTGGCGATGTACATCTCTTTTCTGGTTTTCATTGCCAGCAAGTACGACGGCTTGTCTTTCCTGGTAGCAATTGTTATGTCGCTTGCAGCCACTATCCTGGGCAGCCGGGTCAAGCGGCGCTTTCAGTTTATTACCACCGCCCTGATCCTCAGCGGCCTGAATGTGCTATTGGTCATTGCCGGGTATCTCTACAGCAATCGGCCTCTCTTTGGCTGGAGTCTCGATGAAGGCTGGATCTCGGATGGTCTGGAAAAGGCCGTTTTGATAGCACTGGCCTCCGGACTATCGACCATTGCCGTAATCGGGTTGCTGCCAATTTATGAAACTTTATTTAATATACCGACCCGCTTCAAGCTGCAAGAACTGGCCGATCCCTCCCATCCGCTTTTGCGGCAGCTATTCCAGCAAGCACCTTCCACCTGGACGCACACCCTGATGGTGGCCGCCCTGAGCGAAAAAGCCTGCGAGCGTTTAAAGCTGAACGTGATGTTGACCCGCACGGGAGTTTACTTCCATGACATTGGCAAAATGAAAAACGCCGGCTTTTTTGCCGAAAACAAGCACCTGATCCCCAAGGACGAAAATATTAATCGGGACAAGCCGCATGTGGCCGCCAGAGTGATCATTGATCACGTGCTGGATGGCCTGACCCTGGCGCGTCAATACCGTTTGCCCAAAGAAGTGATCGCTTTTATACCGGAGCATCACGGTACTTCCACAATGGCGTTTTTTTATCACCAGGCCCTGGAGAAAATGAAGCGCAAGGTCGATCGCGAGGATTTTCGCTATCCTGGACCCATCCCGCAGAGTAAGGAAACCGGTATCGTGATGATCGCGGACTCGGTGGAAGCAGCCAGTCGGACCCTGGACGAGGTCAATGAAGCCAGCTTGAATGCCTTAATCCTAAAGATTATTAAAATAAAGCAATCCGAAGATCAACTGGACGAATCCGGGCTGACCATGGGCGATTTAAAAGTGATCCAGGAAGCCTTCAAAGACGTGCTGATTTCGTCCTATCATCATCGACCCAAGTATCCGGATCAACAATCCACAGCCGAACTAGAAGCTAATCAAGCCAGCAAGGGCCGGGGACGCAAAAAAACCAGTAAGAAAAACGCGTCATGAAAACGCCAGATGCCGGCGCAGGAAGCCAACTCTGTGAAACCTGGCAAGCCCGGTTTATGGTCGTCTATGTCCTGCACCAGGATTTGAATCAATGGCATTGCTGTACTGTTTGCGCGACCCCGGATACGCAGATCAAGGAACCCGGGATCGTGCAGCGCATGCATATCCCGATTTATGCGGATTATCAATCAGATTCCGAAATGAATCAGCTTGCTCTCGGGGATTCTACCGAAACGCTGTGGAAGCAGGCCGCCAACATGAATGGATTCTATGAAACGGAACTGCTGCGCTGGTTGCCGCCATGCGCGACAGTTTCTTTTTCGAGGTTTGATGACGAAAATGGTAAGCGTTATTTAATACTAGCCGGCCACGCGGAGCAGTGCGAATTAGGTCCTGCGCGCAGTACCCTGGCAGAAATACGCAAGCGGTGCAATCAGATTACTGTGAACCCAGCCGGACCAGACTGGCAAGCTGAATCCGTCAGCCTGTTAGCCATTGAATTGTTCGCGCTCGAATCCGGCAGACAGGATCAATGGCCATGGCAGGCATTAAGTCAATTACAACGCCAAATTGAATCCGCTTGCCGACAGATCGGTGCCGAATGGCTGGCTTTACCCGATGGATGCCTTTTTGTTTGGCACGCAAACAAGACCAGCGCTGTCGCTCAGCTGGCCCGCCTGGCCCTGCAAGTTCAAACCGCTCTGGCAAAACTGAGTCAGACAAACACCGGCCTTTGCTTTCGCATCTGCCTGGTCAACGGCAAACTAAATCGTATTCGCGGCCCAGCCGGTCAGACAGAGCCCCACTTCTGGCGTTACCAGGGCAGCGCCTGGAATCTGGCCCGGGCTCTGCTACGACGTACACCGACTGGCCATATTCTGGTTTGGCAACGATTAGAGAAGGTCCTGCGCCAGGATTTCAAAATTAACCCGTATAAATCCTGGCGTCAAAAAAATAGCGGCACTAAATGGGAAACCTGTTTGTTACAGGGACTGGCGTGAATACAACCAGGCAAGCAGGCTAACCAGTTTCAGCCTCCCTGGCTCCAAATCTCGGCTACACAAGTGTCCTCAAAACGACTGCCGGGGTACACGCCCTTGATCGTCAGCTTGACGATCGGCAGGTTGGAAAGCGTTTTAAAGCGGGTCAAGTCCACGCATTGCGTCTGCATATTGTCTTTGAGCAACAGAGTGCCGACTGGTTCGCCATCCAGACTGATTGCAAATGATTGGACCCGACTATTCATGGCCCATAAGGCCTTGCTCTTTTGAAATCCATTGCGCATACAAATCTGCTGCGTCTGCGCCCGAAACTGGATCCACTCCCCAATGCCTTGCTTTGCAGCACCCTCCACCCAGGCGGTTGCGATTCGACCATCAGCCAGATTGGCGACCTTGTGGTCCAGTACAGCGCTTTCTTTTAGATGAGAGGATGACCGTACATCCTCGATGGACAGCGCCATCATATTTCCGGGCTGCAAACTGCTTGCATAGGTTTCAATCTGATTTTGCGCTAAAAGCAGAGCCGGTTGCAAACCGCAAAGGAGGCAGCAGTACACTAGCGTTTTCATTTTCATGGTCGCAGACTAAAGCGTCAATGCATCACGACAAGCATAAAACAGTCCGGCTGGACTAGCGGCTACGATCAGAGCCCGCAAATCAATAAACCAGTCTACACGGGAATCTAACAATACAGTTTCATAATGACGCGGGAATCAATCCCTGATTTTGTAGACCAGCAGCTTGTATCCGATGTAATTAACCAGGAACGATACCGGGATAATACATAATTTTACAATTGCCAGCCAAAGCTGGTTATGGACTCCGATTACAAGCTGAAAAAAACGGAAGGTTCCCATGGTTGCAATGAATACCAGAATCGAAACGAGGAAAAACTTCCAGTAATCGCCATGCTTCCGAAACGTAAAACTGCTGTTAAACAAATAGGAAAAGATGTTCGCGACGATAAAGCTGAAGGCCTGAAACCATAATTGCTGCGCGTCATTACCAAATCCAAGCAGTGGAATCAGGACCAGAAAATGGATGGAGTAGTCCACCAGTGTGTTAGCAATTCCCACCAGTCCAAAACGGAGCAAATAGTCAAATCGCAATTTAATCAAACTTAAAAAAACTTGAATAATATCGATGCGCCGAACCGTGCTGCCATCCTGATCATGCCACTCCACCGGGACTTCAACAATGCGATAACCACCGTTCTGCGCTCGCCGTAAAATGTCGAAATCATAGCCAAATCGCTTGATACGCATACCCTCAAAGGAGTATAAGGCCGCCTTGCGATCAAATAGTTTGAATCCACACTGGGTGTCCTTAAAACGCAAACCAGTCAGGGTCCGAATGACCAGATTGCCGATGCGGCTCAGAATAATCCGACTGACACTCTGCTTCCTTTTTACAAGCGAGTCATCCAGATAGCGCGATCCAATCCCGATATCAAAATTGCTGCCCATTGCAGTGACTAGCCGGGCAAACTCTTCTACAGGAGTCGCGCCGTCAGCATCGGCCACAAGAATTTGGCGACCCAGACTGGCTCGAATCCCTTCCCGAACAGCGGCCCCTTTGCCCTGGTTAACAAACAACTCCACAATATTCGCCTGAGGAACGGTCTGTTTCACTATTTGGCTGGTGTTATCCGATGAGCCGTCATTCACAACAATCAGCTCACAAGAAATTTTATTTTGTTTAAAATATTCATCAATGCGACCCAAATTGGCAGCAATGCGCTTTGATTCATTAAAAGCCGGAATCACTACGCTCAGATCGCAGTTTGCTTCAAGGACTTTAGCGGGGGCTTTGGCCAAAATGATACTGGAAAGACCAAAAATAAAATGCACATAGGGCAATAGCAAGGTTTCCAAATACAGAATGGGGTACAAAGAGAATAAATAAAAACGACTGCCAGATTGAAAGACTGCCCGCCGTATCGCAGGCAGTGCAAGCAAGGGACAAATGATAGCCAGAAAAAAGCCATAATGTATTTCAACAATGTCCTGGTAACCTTCCTTTTGCAAAGCCGATACGCAATGGGAGCGCTCATGGGTTGTGAAATCGAGCGTTTCATACATCAGCACAGCGCCTGGTTTAACCAGCGACAGTTCGGGGACGGCAGCCGCGCTCAGAAATATCAGGCCATCCATTTCGGGGCCAATTCGACCAGTTTGCAAGCTGGATAGTACCCCGGAGCGCCAGCCGGCGTTCAAATAAGGAATCATTCGAGACGGATCGATCTGAATTTTACTCGCTGAGGGCGCTAAAAAGCGCAATGTGAACTTTCGCAGTAACAAAATCCGGATCCGGTCAAACCACTTCAGACCATCAGTTTTGTTATCTGCGTTCCCAGAGCCTTGAAGCACGATCAATGAAAAATGCTATTTTCCATGCGGCAATCGATTTTTGCAGTTCGATCACTGCCAGTTTTGGAGACCTGGCCACGATTCGTAGACAAAACGGAGCAATCCGGCTGACTTGCTTTTGGGCTGCCCGGAAACGGGCCACTACCCTGAATGGACTGTTAGTTGGGTTGATCAGCTAGTTGGAACCTCGTGATCGATCTGAAAAAAAAATCCACCTGTTGGCGCAACGGACGGCATTCTAAAGACCTTTCGTTAATGTGAGAATTCAAAACTCCCTGTCAGCAAACGAAATCGAAACTCGAGCGGTTACTTCCAGTACCCTCCTGATCCCACTGTATCTGCTGGATTATTTCACACTACGGGTGCGCTATTTTAAGGGTATTGGCAGATACTTTGAATACCTGATCATGACCTATAGCCGCCAGCTGGCCCGCTATAAAATTGATCCAGCCAGCCGCAAGTGGAAGAAAAAATACCAGGATCCGGGCCTCGATCTGCAAATCCGGAACTTCAAGCCCAATCCGGAGCTTTGGGAGGAATTCCGGCATATCGCCTTTGCCTACGGTCTGGCCATGTGCCGTCTCTTTGTTGTGTTGCTTGAACTGGAGTATAGTCTCTGGTTACAAGCCGGCTCACC
>JAGRNA010000202.1 GCA_020441005.1 Leptospiraceae bacterium | reverse complement strand
AAACAGGGAGAAACATATGTCTAAAAAGTCTAAACTTTTTGCACTGGCTATCAGCACTCTGATGGCAGTTGCTTTTTCATCCACAGTTAGCGCCAAAGGATACGGCATGGCTGGATGTGGCCTGGGTTCCATTGTGATTGGACCTGAGGGTGGTATCATGCAAATTTTTGCTGCCACTACTAACGGCACTTCTTATAGCCAGACTTTCGGTATTACAACCGGAACTTCCAACTGTGTTGAGGATTCAGCTGCTTACATGAAGCAACAACAGGAAATCTTCGCTCAGGTAAACTATAAAGGTCTTGAGCAGGAAATGGCTGCTGGCAAAGGCGAAAAGCTGGATGCCTTCGCTAATCTGCTGGGCTGCCCCGCTGACAAGCTGGCAACAGTTGGACAAAAAAACCACAGCGACTTCTTCGCTGCTGGCAAAAGCAATCCTGCGCGACTGATCAGCAGCGTGCGTGCCAACACTGAATTAACTTCAGCTTGCACTAACCTGTAATCTATCAATTATAGCGGATTAGTGAAAATCCTGGTGGTTATGACAGCCGCCAGGATTTTTTTGTAATACTATGATTCGGACGATTGCGCGGCACACCAGGGTTTGGCTACTCCCGACTGCCAGTTGCGCGGTGATGGTCATTGGATTACTGCAATCCCTGTCCGCTCAGGACAGGCCAAAGAACCTCGAACGCGAACAGTACATCCGGGGCTTAGTAGTGAAATCCCAGGCCGATGATTTACACACCGAGCGCTATTGGCATCTACTTTTGCATTATCGTTCTACTTTGCGTGGCTACGAAAGTGAGGCGGATGGAGCCGCATTCTTTTTAGCCAACAATGGCAAGACCAGCCCCCAAGCCGAGCTAGAGGCCACGATACGGGCTTTTTTTACGGATCTACCTGAAGTACACAACTTGCATCCTATTTGCCGTTTTCCAGCCCGTTACCAATGGCTGCAACAAAAGCTGGAATTGGATCCGGTTATGCTGCCACGTCCGGATTGCAGTCTATTAAAAGCAGTTCAAAGAGTTGTTAAATACGAATCCGCCTCGCTCGTTTTTTCATCTTACTATCTGAATGCTCCAGCTTCCATGTTTGGGCATACCTTGTTGAAAATCAATGCAACCGATTCTCCAGAGTCTCACGCATCCCTGCTCGATTATGCCATTAATTATGCGGCCTATCCCGGCGATCTGGATCCATTCAGCTACGCTTTTCTGGGATTAACCGGCGGCTATCCGGGTAAATTTACCTTTATGCCCTATCACATCAAAGTCCGCGAGTACAATGATGTGGAAAACCGCGATTTGTGGGAGTATAAACTGAATCTGAAAAAGCCGGAAATTGAGCGGCTGATTTTGCATACCTTTGAATTAACCCAAACGCAGTTCAACTACTTCTACCTCGATGAAAACTGTTCTTACCATTTGTTATCATTGCTGGAGGTGGCCCGACCCAAATTGTTCTTAACGGACAAGTTTCATGTGATGGTATTGCCGGGCGAAACGATCAAGGAGGTGGTTAAAAACGAGGGTCTTGTGAACTCCATTTATTACCGCCCGTCTCTATTCTCCGAGAATCGATTGCGCATCAAAGAAATGCCGCCAGATATACGCGAGCTATTCTTTGATTTGTTTGCCGAACGCAAATCGATTCAATCGCCTGAATTCACGCGCTTATCTCTGCAAAACCAGGCCTTGCTGATAGATACCCTGTTAGATGCATTGCGCTATCTGGATGAGCGCCAGGCGCGTTCCGAAAAACAGAACCAGTTGTACCAGAATCTGATAGAAGCGCGGACACAGTATCCGCATGAAAAAATCGAAGATTACCCGGCTGTCCAGGCAGACAGTAGTCCGCCGCACCTGAGTCACGATACCTTGATGATCAAGCCTTATATCGGCTCGCAGGCAAGAGGCAATTACTTCGGCTTTCAAACCCGTGTCGTTTTTCATGATTTACTAAACACCGAACAGGGTGTCGCGCAAGGCTCGGTTTTTGAATTTTTTAAAATAGATCTGCGCTATTATACAGAACCGGATTCCTGGGAGCTCAATCAGTTTACCTTCCTCAAAATTACAAGCCTGGTGCCTTACGAAAGTATCGGCGAATCCTTTTCTTATTACCTGGATACCGGGATTCATACGGCCTACCGTAAACGGGATCAGGATCTTTTGAACGCCAAGGGATTCAATCCGGCAGCCTTCAATGGCCTGCTTACAGATCAGTCGGAAGTTGAGCGCTTTCCAGCCGCAACCATAGACGTTTTTTATGGCTTATCCTATGCGGATGTATTCGGCAACTCCTGGATGCAAGACCTGCTGGCTTCCCTGATGATTGGCGGGCGCATTCAGCAGAGCACGCATTTTGAGCATACCAATCGCTATGCTCCCGGTATCATGACGCACATATTATACGATTTCGGCTGGTTTAAAATGTATCTGAAAAACCAGTATTTGTTCCACTCCGTACAATCCGGCGAGCACGATAATTTTATTTCCATGTTTGAAGTGAGATACAATGTTGACAAAAACCACGAAGTCCGACTTGGCTTACAACAAGAGCTATACAATACTGACGCTTTCCTGTCTTTGGTATGTTTTTTTTAATTCTTCCCGGTCGAATGATGCCTTATTCCGCATGCGCCATTTTTTTCTTTGTATAGCAATCTTCGCTGGATCCGCCCTGCCCAATGCCTGCAATCGGTATTTTGTTCATCAACCGGGTCATTACGCATATTTCGACCCATTGGTATTTGATTGGCAAGCCGCAGACATGTACTTCCAGTACGATGATCAAACCATCCTGCATGCCTGGCGACTCCGTCATAACCATCCAATGCAAAAGCGAAATGCTACTATCCTGTATTTTCATGGAAATTCGCAAAATATCACCAGTCATTTTCTGGCGCTCGGATGGCTGCTCATTGATGGCTATGAAATCATCGCTTTTGATTACCCGGGATACGGCGCCAGCAGCGGTAGCCCAACCGATGAATTGGTGTATACTACTTCCCTATTTGTCTTGAACGAGGTGCACCACCAGTTGAAAATGCAGAATCATTCCATGATTGTATTCGCTCAAAGCCTTGGCAGCGCGATCGCCCTGTATGCCATTCCTGACATGACAGACAAGAGCAATCTAAAAGGTGTTATTGTGGAAGGGTCCTTTGCCTCTTATAGCGATATTGCGCTGGAAAAGGCGGATGGTTTTTGCTTGCCGCCCTTCACCTATCTGGCCAAAGCTCTCATTCGAGATACCTATAGTCCTGCCAACCGAATCGCTTCCATTAGCCCCATCCCCCTGCTTGTGATTCATGGGGAACGGGACTCCATTATTCCGCTTTCTTTTGGCCGTGCAGTCTACCAATTGGCAGCAGAACCAAAGAAATTCATGCTGATCAAGAATGGCAGGCATCTGAACTGGATTTACCCCGGACAGGCTCAGTACCGCAATGCATTAAAAAACGAACTGGATCAAATGCTGGGCAATGCGGCAGTAAAATAGACGCTACTCATTGGTCGTGGATCGCTCAAACATATGCCCATACTGCAGCAAATAAGCAACCGCCGATTCTTTGTCGATCTGCTTGGGAAGAAACAATGATTTTGAAAAAAACGATGTGCTATGCAACACAAAGGCGACATACTGCTGGCGGTCAGCAGTCAATTCGATCAGGGTGTAGTTTTGTGCATAGTCAGGCAAATTGATGCGATACAAACCAGGGCCGTATTGCAGACAAAGAAACTCGCCATTATCCAATAGAAATTCATTCAACAATTTTGGCTCGTTTGCGGTATCATTGTCGGGATAGGTTGCGACTTGAACTGCCAGACTATTCAATGAATAGATACTATTGTAAGGTCGTAACAAATAGAGACTAATAAATTTTTCATCTGGACCCGATTCGGCCAGATTCTCAAAAAGAATCCTGTTATCGCTTTGGCAGCCGGAGACCCATACCGTCAGAACGAAACAGATGTAGGTGATCAACCTGCTATTGGGAACAAAGGGCATTGCTGACATCACGCCTCCAGGACGCCCCACCAGAGTAAAACCAGCAAGGTCACTCCGAGAAGTACGCGGTAAACGACAAACAGCAGGGTGCTATGGGTGCGCAGATAATGCAAGAGTCCTGCCACGGTAATGTAACCAACCACAGCGGAGGTCAGTGTACCCAGGGCCAGTCCGACCAGGCCGGCGCTTTCCAGCTCATGATAGTCCTTGATCAGCTCATACACTCCAGACAGGGCGATGGCCGGAATCGCCAACAGAAAGGAAAAGCGCATCGCCGCGTAACGGCTGAATCCCATAAACAGACCGGCCGTCAGGGTGGTCCCGCTGCGCGAGGAGCCTGGAATCAGGGCCACGCTCTGGCCGACACCGATCAAAAGGGCATCCATCCAGGTCATCTGGTTAATATCACGGGTTTTACTAGCGAGGTGATCTGCCAGCCATAACACCAGGGCCAGTAAAATCAGGCTGAAAGCGATCACATACAACGAGCGGAACGGCCCCTTGATGAAATCTGACAACAAGAGGCCAGCGACCGATACCGGTATGGTGCCGAGCACCAGAAACCAGCTCAAGCGGGCTTCTTGACTGGCAAAGGGACGACCGCTGAACAGACCGATGATCGCAGCCCGGCCGAAGTTCCACAGGTCTTCCCGAAAAAAGATCAAGAGCGAAAGCAGTGTTCCTAACTGAATTACTGCGCTATAGGCGGCTCCCGGGTCGGGAAAGTGCTGACCCAGAGCGGTCGAAATTACCGAGATAATTTTCAAGTGGGCGGTACTGGAGACGGGCACGAACTCGGTCAGACCCTGCACAATGCCGAGTACGATAGCTTGCCAAATTTTAATTTCGATCATGTTGTTGCAACACTTTCCTTATTTCTTGTTTTTTTTGTGCCTGGAACCGCGACGCCCCGGGCAACGGCACCATAGGCGCTGAAAAAGTTCGGCGCAGGACTGCTAATCGGCCAAACTCGAGCAATGGATGCATTAAGAGTAGATTCATTCAACCAGGAATGGAGCCATAGATTGACGCTGATCTATTCATCCAACAAGTGGGTGACAAAGCCGGAACGCAGTTTCGGTTCAAACCAGGTTGACTTGGGCGGCATGGTGTCGCCAGCATCGGCAATGGCGATGATCTGCGCGGCTGTCACGGGCGGCATGCTGAATGCGGCCGCAAACTGGCCAGATTGGACTAGACGCTCCAGCTCAACGTCCCCGCGGATGCCGCCGACAAACTTGATTCGATCCGAGGTGCGTGGATCCTGGATATCCAGCAGCGGGGCCAGCACCTGATTTTGCAATATACTGACCGCCAGCTGATCTTTGGCAGACTTGCCCTGCCAGGTGTGAGTCTGCGCCTTGAGATGAAACCACTCTGAACCGATGAACAGATTCAGGCTAAAGGCATCGGTAATCGGTGCCTTGCCGGGCTGACACTCGAAGTCTACCTCGATTTTGGCCATCAGCTCGGCGGCCGAATGACCGTTCAGGTCCTGAACAGCGCGGTTATAGGGCAAAATGGCCAGCTCGGCATCCGGGAAGATCACAGTCAGAAAATGATTCCAGTCGGCTGATGCTGCACCGCCCCGCTCTGTAGAGCGCTTGAGTCCGTTTTTAAAGGCGGAAGCCGCCCGGTGGTGCCCATCGGCAATATATGTGGCCTGCAAGGCTGTAAAGCCGGACTGCAGCCGCGCCTGCACTGCCCCCGGGCCCACGCGGTACAGCCGATGGCGGACACCATCCTCAAAACTGACATCATACACTGGCGTCTCGTCGTCGGCGATTCGGTTCATGGAATCTGCCAGGCCAGTCTGCTCTTGATGCTTATACATCAAAAACACCGGGCCGGTGTTGGCGCCCAGAACATCAATATGAGTCGTGCGATCCTGTTCTTTCTCGGGCCGCGTAAATTCATGTTTCTTGATCACATCGTTTTGGTAATCAAAAATACTGGAAGCCGCCACGAGGCCCGTTTGCTGAATAGGGCCGGAGTTCAGGCGATACACATAAAAACAGGGTTCCTCGTCGCGCACGAGCCAGCCGCTCTGTCGGAACTCTTCGAGGTTGGTTTTGGCCCGGGCATAGACTGCCGCTGCATAGGGGTCCTGGTCATCCTCAAATTCCAGGTCCGAACGAATGATTCGTAAAAAACTATGCGGATTACCCGCGGCCATTTGGCGGGCTTCTTCTTGATCCATCACGTCGTAAGGCAGTGAAACGATCTTTTGGACCAGATCCGGATTGGGCCGCAGGGCCCGCATCGGCTTGATTTGAACCATGAAAGACTCCTAAATAAATTTATAATCTAAAACGCTGAATCGTGTGGATTGAAAAAGAGACCAGTCCCACCACAATATACAGAGCAAACAGGGAGAATATGCTGACCGGCAGATAACGGCCTTCGCGATACAAGGCGGCAAAGAGCAGCAGCCCGACCAAAAAAGACAGCAGCAAAGTCAGACGCCAGCGCGGAAAGCGGCGAAAGAGGGAGCGCTTCAGCTTGGGATAGCGGATGGTGCTGACCATCAAAAAGGCGATCAGCACAAAACTGACCGCCAGGAAAATTCCGATCAGGTTCAGTTCGCCTCCAGCCAGCATATCACCAAAGGCAATCGGCATCAAGGCAATCATAAAGCCGGCCACCGGAGATGGCAGACCGCTAAAGCCCTCCGTATCGTGTGATACATTAAAACGGGCCAGGCGATACGCAGCGCACACTGGAAAGATGGCCGCCACCAGGGCGCCGGTAGGCAGCCACAAGGCCCCCTCGACCGGATAATTAAACTGATTCAAGACCAGAGCGTACATCAAAGCCCCTGGAGCGATACCAAAGGTGGTCAGATCCGCCAGGCTGTCCAGCTGGCCGCCTAGTTCTGACTGGGCATCCAGCAGACGAGCCATAAAGCCGTCCAGACCATCGCACAGCATGGCAAAGAAGATCAAGATACCGGCTATCGGCAGATATTCCAGCTGGCCGTCGCCGGCCGCCCGGCCAGAGAGCAAAGCGGCCAAAAAGCCCAGTGTGAGATTGGAGAGTGTGAACAGGTTTGGGACCCAGCCCATCCGATCCTTTATTTTTCCCATGTTTAGCGTGCAGTCTTTATAACGGGATTCAGCTGGCAACCGGTTTTGTCGGTCATCTGGAACAACCAGGCAGACAAACGGGTCTTCGCGGGAGCTTGCAGCACTTTTTTAATCGCGACTAATGTTTGTGGTACGGGCCGGTTTGCCAGGCCGTGGCCGCTAAATAAAAAACCCGGACAGAACTCCTGACCGGGTTTTTGCGGAATGCACCGGCCACCGTAAAGACAGCGGCGCAAATTGAGTGTTGCTTTAGCGGTAGTAATGCTTCTTGGCGCCGCCGTGCGTGTCGCTTTTGCGCAGCAGCACCGTCTTGTAACCGCTCCAACGATAATAGTTGCGGTAGCAGGTCTTCAGCCACAAAAATCCACAACGATAGCTTTCTTGCAACCGGCCGGTACCGTACGGGCAGGATTTGTTAATTGTAGACACCTTGTTTATACCGCACAGGGTATGATTGGCCAGCACACCGTCGTCTTCGCCTGGTAAAAATGGGCTGGTAACGCCCCAGTAGTCAGAGGCTTCACCAGAAGTTAGATCGACTGTCTGACCGTCCGTATCGTTGTGATTCCAGCGGCGGGCACCGGAAGTAGACACCGATTTGTCCAATTCACCGCCCAGAGAGGAAATGCCCAGCCAGGAAAGGTAGGTTGAAGAAATATCAGCCAGTTCGGATCCGCCGGAAGCATTGGCCATTAGGCGAATGTCAATAATGTTGAGGCCGCTGGTGCCGACAGCGTACAGATAGTAAGCCATGACCAGTCCGCCAGTCGAATGAGTAAAGATACGGCAACGGTTGGATCCCTTGCAAAACACGCTCATCGCCTTGTGCGTTTGGCTTTGCGCCCCGCAGGAAGACCAGCTGTAGGCGCCGCCGCTTTTTTTGCCATCAAAGCCAATATAACGCCGATTGCTGACACCAGTCACAGTGCCGCCCCAGTAATTGTTTTTATCAGCCGTAGCCGAGCCCGTATTGGAAATCGCGGCGCAGTGATCGTCTCCGGATCGGCCGTGAATAAACAGATTGTAATCAGTTGCTGAAAGCTCGGTTGCGACCAGCGCACCGACAGCCAACAGACTGGTAATTAGAATTCTTCGCATGGGTTTCTCCTTAGTCACCCCCCACGGTGTGTTTATAATGGGCGGTTTATAATCCATCACGCTGGATGAATCAATTTGACCATAGTTTTCGTTTTTATCGAATTCCATCAAGTAAAAAACGATCCCACACCCGGCAGCATCCGTAAAACCCGACCCAGCCAGTCAATTATGTCGCTAAAATTGGCTTGCCAAGCCCTTCCAGACATTACGGATAGCATACTGGCGCAAGCTAATGAACTTTGTCGATCATCCGCCAAATACGCATGAGGATTTCCTGGCACTGGCGACTGCCCTGGGCCTGAGCACACCCGCTGAAACCGCCGCTTTGATTGGCTGTAGTCAATCCAGAGCCGCTGGCTGGTGGCAGGGGAGAGCCGCCGTAGACCCGGACTCGTGGATTCTGCTCAATCAAATCCGGATCCGGCGGGCCGGGCAAAGCGCCGGCACAGACTTTCAGTATATTGATCTGTTTGCCGGCATTGGCGGGATGCGGCTGGCTTTTGACTCCATTGGTGGAGAGTGTGTTTTCACCAGCGAATGGAATTCATTCTCACAGCGGACGTATCGAGCCAATTTCCCCGCCAATCATCCCATCCAGGGTGACATCACCCAAATTCAGGCCGCAGCAATCCCGACCCATGATCTGCTCCTGGCCGGTTTTCCCTGCCAGCCATTTTCTATCGCCGGGGTTTCCAAGAAAAAATCACTGGGGCGGGCCCATGGCTTTCTGGACCAAACCCAGGGGACCCTGTTTTTTGATGTCGCCCGGATCCTGGCGCATCACCGCCCGGCCGCTTTCCTGCTCGAGAATGTCAAGAATCTGGTCAGCCATGACAAGGGCCGGACTTTCAGTGTCATTATGGCCACCCTGCAGGAACTTGGCTACCAACTGGATTACCGGGTCATCGATGCCCGCCAGCTGGTTCCCCAGCACCGGGAACGCATCTATATCACCGGATTTCGGGAAGCGAACAGCTTTCGACTGGCCGACCTGCAATTGCCTGATAGTCGGCAATCTGCTCCGCAATTAAAAACAATACTGCACAAGGCCGGCGATCCAGTCGAGGCACGCTATACCAATCAGCGCGGTCAGGCACTACCGAAGTTTAGCTTGAGCGATCACTTATGGCAGTACCTGCAATCGTATGCAGCCAGGCATAAAGCGCGGGGCAACGGCTTTGGCTATGGACTGGTCGGCCCGAATGACACAGCACGCACTCTGTCGGCGCGATACTACAAAGACGGTTCCGAGATCCTGATCAAACAAAAAGGGCGTAATCCGCGCCGGTTGACGCCCCGCGAATGCGCACGCCTGATGGGTTTTGACAGTCCCGGCCGCTCTGAATTCATCATCCCGGTATCCGATACCCAGGCCTACAAACAATTTGGCAACGCGGTTGTTGTGCCGGTGGTCAAAACAATCGCCGCAGCCATGCAGCCGTATTTGAGGCGCCGCAAGGGCCGGCTGCAACCCGTCAAGACAGCCTGAAATGGCAGACGTAGTATCCAAAGCCAAACGCAGCGCCATGATGGCCGGCATCAAAGCCCAAAATACCCGGCCGGAGATTCTTGTCCGTCGGGGCATCTTTGCCCGCGGATACCGCTACCGTCTGCATGCGAAGCACTTACCTGGCCGTCCGGACCTTGTCCTCCAGAAATACAATACTGTCATTTTCGTGCATGGCTGCTTTTGGCACCGTCACAAGTGTCATCTATTTAAATGGCCGTCCAGCCGACCCGATTTTTGGCGCCATAAAATTAATGGCAATGCCAAACGTGATCGACGTATTCTCAAGGAGCTGCAGCAATCTGGCTGGAAGGTGCTGGTCATCTGGGAATGCGCCTTGAAGGGCAAACACAAGCTGGGTCCGGACAAAGTCATCGATGCGGCTGAACATTTTGTCCACAGCTACACAATGTATACTGAAATAGAGGGCCTGCCGGCTGGCTGATCGGAGCATGCTATTTGAAAGCAGCATCAAGGGCATTGCAGCCAAGCGGCTCACAGCGGTCGAAATTGATCCTGACCGATCCCACCAACATGAATTCAATTCCATGGCGCAATTCAAAAGCATCCTGGGGGCAGAAAAAAGGCAGCTGCAAGCCGCGTTTGTCTGGTTGGCTGCGGATGGCGAGGCCGTGCTTGAGGCCCGAGACCAGCTGACCTGGTACGATGCCCGCCAAAACAATCCCGAACGCAGCGAATTTCACCTCTACTACCGCGGTAATCCAGTTTTGGAACGGGCGCAGGTGAATGATCTCCTGATTTTCATTGTATTATCAGACAACCGGGTTACCGTATTATTGTGCCCGGCCGGCAGCCCGATCGAAGACCAGCTGATCTGGCTCTTTGACATCCAGGACAACGGGCCCCGGTTAATGGTCCGTGCCCTGGATGAAACCCGCATACTATTATCAACCTTTATAAGTAATGAAATCCTGACCAGGATCGGCTTGTCGGTGGCAATGCGCGACAAAGCCTTTCAAAATCAGGTCCTCAGCGACTTCGATATGCAGATGCCCGAAACAGGCCGACTGGCGGTGTATATTCAGGATCGATTTGGCCGGGATTATGATCCCGTGCGGCAACCAGACGATTTACTGCTACATTTGCGGCAGAAAGAAGAGCAAGCATTTCTGGCCCTTGAGGCTTATGAGCTGGATCTGCGGTTGCAACGTGGCTTCGCCAATTCGAATGATTTTATCGCCTGTTCCCTTAGCATTCAAAATCGACGTAAATCCCGATCCGGTTATTCATTCGAGCATCATATTGCTTTTTTATTAAAGGCCAATGACCTGCCCTTCTCTCAAGGTCAAATTACCGAAAACCGCAACCGGCCGGATTTTATTCTACCGGGTATAGACGCCTACCGTGATCCCGGTTACGACCCGGCAAAGCTTTTCGCCCTGGGTGCCAAAACAACCGCCAAGGACCGCTGGCGCCAAATTCTTAGTGAAAGCGACCGCGTGGCACACAAACACCTCGCGACTCTGGAGCCCGCCATCAGCGCTCATCAATTGGCCGAAATGCAAGCGCGTCAGGTCACACCGGTAGTACCAGCGGCGCTGCTAAATAGTTATCCGCCAGAGTATGCCGGCATGCTGCTTACTTTCCGGGATTTTTTTGAGCAACTGCAGAGCAAGCTGGGCATCAAACGCCCACTACAGACTGGTGGAATATGACCAGGGCGACCTTCCTTCGCCAGGCTGCGTGACTTTGCCTTTGTACAACCGGGCGTCTGCCGGCGAGGCCGGCACCGGGCCCTCCGGCGGTCACTGAGCGGCATCGAAGTGCACTCGCTGGCTGCATCCAGAATCGCGAACCGGCGGCTGCGTTCTGCCGCTCGTAGACACGTCGGTCCCTGACGCTTCGTCGAAGGATCGGTCCCTGACGCGGCGCTGATATGCACAGTAGCGGCATCAGACTCTCATGAGACCAACCGACAAATTGAGCGGAACGGGCAACCTGGCTGCCGGCTAACCCCTGGTCCTGGCTGCCAGCCAGTGCAAGTGGAACACAGAAACTGGTCGCGCATGGAAACCAGAGTAAAATCCCCTTGACGCAGCCCTGATTTACTGCCAGAATTCGGCATGCATACAAAACACGTATTGATTATTAGCCTGTTCGCCCTGGCCCTGAGTGGTTGCACAGGGCATTCCACAGCCCAGGATGACTGCAAGGCGGACTGTCTGGGCAAGCTGCGCGCCCAAGTCGCCGCATGCGGCGACGATCAGGTCTGTAAACAAAAACTGGCCAGCGAGCTGAATGACTGCGAGACTGCTTGCGAAACAAACTAATTTTTTGTTGACGTTTTTTTGTGTGCCACATATTTGTGTGGCATGAAAGAACTCACGGAAAAACAGCTCATCATTCTACAGTATATCGAAAGCTTCATTTACGAGCAGGGCTACCCGCCCACGATTCGTGAGATTGGAGACCGCTTTACGATCACGGCCAAAGGGGCCTATGATCACCTCAAGGCCATTGAGAAAAAGGGCTACATCAAATGTGAGCGCAATCGCAGCCGGGCCATTGAAATGCTAAAAAGCTCGGATGGCAACGACATCATCGATAATGGCGGCATGATCAACGTACCCCTGATCGGTTCTGTTGCGGCGGGTATGCCAGTGCTGGCCCAGGAAAACATTGAGGAGTACCTTGCATTTCCGCGCACTATGGTACCGCAAGATGGCGTCTTTGCCCTGCGGGTCTCTGGAGAATCCATGATGGATGCCGGCATACACGACGGTGATATTGCCATCATCCAAAAACAAAACACCGCCCGCAACGGCGAGGTAGTGGTGGCCCTGATTGAGGATGAAGCCACTCTAAAAACCTACTATAAAGAAAAGAGTCGCATTCGCTTGCAACCGGAGAACAAGCGCTTTAAGCCCATCTATGCCAAGAACCCCGTCCTGCTGGGCAAGCTGGTCGGTCTGTATCGCCAAATGTAATCAGCGCCAAACGGTCTGCCAGCGCTAAAGCGCAGCAGCCGTTGGCCAGGAACCTGCCGGTTTGATGCTGATCGTCCCCCGGTGGTCTAAAGGCGCGTTTCTTCGAGGCGGTCTATATTCATACCAGTCAAGAGCGTTTCCAGATGGTTCATTTGATCGGTGATGTCGGTCAAGTATACCACCGCCTGGGACGCTCCAGGTTTGTCTCCTGTCGGGCTCGGATCCACAGCAGCCTGTACAGCGCGTGCCACCTCAAAAGACGAATCAATGAGCGTAAAATCCGGGAACTCCTGCTGGATGGTGGTCTTGAGCAAGGGGTAGTGCGTGCAACCCAACACAATGGTATCCACTTCTTCCCGATGCAATTCACTGAGATATTCCTGGATAACCAGACGCGTGATCCGTTTATCAATCCAGCCCTCTTCGACCAGCGGCACAAACAAGGGACAAGCCCGCGCAAAAACCTGCAAATCCGGGGCCTGACGCTTGATCGCCGCGGTGTAAGCCGCAGACTTGATCGTGGAGCGAGTACCAATGACTCCAATCCGACCGTTACGGGTTTGCTGCAAGAGGGCTCGCACCCCGGGTTCAATCACACCAATCACCGGCACGTCAAAGGCCTCGCGCAAGACCGCTTCGGCGTGCGCTGTGGCGGTGTTACAGGCGATTACAATCTGTTTGGCGTTATGCTGAATGAGGAATTCAGCCACCTCCATCGAATAGCGCTGTACAATACGACGCGATTTGGCTCCATAGGGCAAGCGAGCCGTGTCGCCCAGATAAATAAAATCTTCGTTTGGCAACAGCCGCCGCAATTCCCGGAGTACGGTCAATCCGCCCAGGCCGGAATCAAAAACTCCGATCGGTCTTTTCAGAGTCGCTGTGGCTTCAACCAATCGCCTTGCCCAACTCAAAGGCGTCGTGGACCGCATTCAAGGCGGCCCGCCCCTGATCCTTGCTCACCACGACCGAAACTTTGATCTCGGAGGTGCTGATCATTTCGATATTGGCGCTGATTTTGGCCAGGGCCTGAAACATGCGAGCGGCTATGCCCGAGTGCGATTTCATACCCACACCTACAATAGACACAATCGCGATCTCCTCTTCGACATCGAAACTGCCGGATCCAATGCCTTCCAGCCAGATGCGTACCAGCTCGCGCGCAGCATGCAGATCCTTTTGCGGCACAGTAAAGGATATGGTATTTGTGGCATCCTTGCCCGAGCTTTGGACTATAATATCGACATTGATGTCTGATTCAGCCAGATGGCCAAACAGCTCCGCTGCCAAACCGGGTTTGTCGGGAATATCCACAACGGAAATGCGGGCATCGTCCGATTTGAGCGACGCGCCCCTGATTACTGCTTTTTCCATAACCTGCTCCTCACTAACCACCAGTGTGCCTGGATTATTGTTCAAACTGGATCGCACATGAATGACGGTGTTGTTCTTGGAAGCCAGTTCGACGCTACGGCTGTGCAAGACTCCAGCGCCAAGCCGGGCCAATTCCAGCATTTCCTCATAGGAAATGCGCGGCAATTTACGGGCGCTCGGGACCTTGTTCGGATCCGTAGTGTAAACACCATCCACATCGGTGAAGATCTCGCATTCACTGGCTTCGAGAGCAACGGCCAGGGCTACGGCCGATGTATCGCTGCCGCCGCGTCCCAGGGTGGTAATGTTTGCCTGGGTATCGATGCCCTGAAAACCGGC
>JAGRNA010000024.1 GCA_020441005.1 Leptospiraceae bacterium | reverse complement strand
GGGCGGCCAGTTCCGCGACGAGATGAAGGAACACCAGAAACAGATGCAGATCAAAAACAAGGTGGCGATGATGGAGCAGTATCGCGCGATGCTCGAACAGTTCCGCTACCAGATCGAGACCCAGAACCAGAAGGTGGCCACCCAGACCCGTAGCGCAGCCCTGAGCGCCGGCTGGGTCGAACAAGGCGATCTGTTTATCAAGAAACTGAACGGTGTGGCGACGGCCGGTGTGGCCAACAAGTACGCCTGGTTTGATACCGACTACTGGATCGAGAAGACGCTCGGCGAGATGGACAACGGCAAGCGCACCATGAGCGACGAGCAGATGATCACCATGCTGACCGAAGAGTCCGAAGTCGAGGTCGATGCTTTCTTTGAATCCCAAAAACTGGCCATGAAGGTGGTCTTTGAAAAGATCATGGGCCGGGCCCAGAACGAGACCCAGCGCAAGGCCGGGATGCGTAGCCAGGACAAGGAAGCGATCGGCCTGTTTGCGCACTGGGTTGGTCAAGCCAACAATGCAGACGAGACCCACACCGACGAGTATGTCCGAAACCAGATCACCGGTGAGGCCCAGAAACTGGCACAGCAATACTCCGGCGGTCTGCAGCAGGCCGGCGGAGCGCTGGCCAATATCCTGGCCTATACCGCCAATGGCGGCTTTGGCGAGCTGGGTTCCGGCGGTCCCCGACCCGGCGGTGCGCCGCTGGGCTTTTACTTGCAACTCAAAGTATTCGGCGATTTGATCGACCAGGACCAGGCGATGAGCGGGCTGACGCAGAGCATGTACAAGGGCAAGTCTGCGATGCAAAAGGAGTATACGGCCAGAACTGCGGTGAATATTGGTAATGCAGCAAAGACCGCTATTAGTATTGTTAACCCATTGGCCGGAATGGCTGTAGGCTATGTTGCCGATTCGGTACAGATCAATCCCGTGACTGGCAAGGTGGTTATGCACAATTCGGACAAGGCGATGATGAACTTTGCCGGGCCAATTGCATCTGCCGGTGCAAAATACGATGCTAATGGCAATATGACCAATTGGTCGCTTGGCGCTGGTGAACGGGAAGCCTTTTTAATGCGACAGGCTAGCTCGCTAATCCCGGTCGTCGGCGGTCTTCTCGCAGAGCATGCAATTGATCGCATGAACTACAAAAATGCGCAGGGCGACACTTCACTGATCGGCGGACTCAATTCGCTGGCCAGCGGACTAGCCAGTTATGCCAGACAACTGGAAGCAGAAGGCAATCCGAAAATAAACGGAAATATGCCATCATTCAGCGATAAACCGCTAGAAAGAATGTGGGCTGAAGTCAAGGACAGCTACAATGATGCCAAAAACGACCTGGCGAATCAACTGGGCAGCAATAATCAGGCCCTGAATGCCCTTTTGGGCGGTGTCCTGACCCTGAAGGAGCTGGACAATAAAATTGCGGGCAGCATTACTGGCGAGATTGCTTCGCTGGCAAAATCAGTGCAAGCCGGACTGGGCAATATACCAAAATGGTTTGGAGCCGAATCAGTCGGCAACTGGATTCAGGGCAACGGCTATGTGACCAATGAGACGGCCCAGGCGAATTTCAAAAAGGCGCTGGCAGCAGCGTCAAGCAAGGCAGAGAGAGATCGGCTCATGGAACAGGCCCAGAGAACGGGCATCTTTGGTTCCAGTAACGCCTGGGAAGACATACAAGACGGCGCTGGTTTACTACTCGGCAAGCTTGGCAACACACTGGGCTTTGTCTCCGATGTCACTGGGCTGACAAATGGTGTTAGCTGGCTGGCAGCCAAGGTACTTGAATACGGTGCACCTCCAATGAGTCATGAACAAATGGCCAAGGCAATTATCGCCCATCAGGAAGATCCAGGCAGACTTAAACAAACAAGGCATTTTTCAACAGATGAAAGCTTTGATTCTATATTAGCATACTTGGAAAAAATTGCTGCAGATGATCAAGTTTGGACTAAATACGCCAGACACTTTTTTGATGACCCCGGAGATGTATTAGATTTGATAAGTTTGGCCAATAAATTTACAAAAGACGCAATACTCGACAAGGTATTAGCTGTTACTAGTATGTACCTTGATACTGAAGCTGCAACAAAAACAAGGCTTAAAGCAGAATCAATGGTTGATGTCTTTCACCAAGGTGAATATGCAGATTTGGCCCAGAGTGAATTGTCAAAAAATTCAATTGCCCTGATTGAACTTGAAAAAGAATTAAATGCTGTTAATCATAGGCTTGACGAATTTGAGGAGGGCAGCAAAGAATATAGCACCAGAAAAGAGCAGCAATTTGTTTTAGAATCCACAATAAAGACCCTGCTAAAAGCAAATGCACACTTAGGAATGGTTATTAAATATAAAGATAATTTTAATCTTAGGAAAAATGAAATGACTGCATATTTGAATATTGCATATGGAGAAGGCGAAATAACTGTACAGGACGCCAGATTCGAAAGCAATAAGTCAAACTACAAAAAAACTCTGGAAATGGAGCTGCAAAAAGCAAGCGATGTTGATCTTGCCATGATGGTCTACTACAACGATTCGTGGTTTGCAAATATCCTAGATGCAGGATTGGCTATGACGGCAATACCTTTTCCCGATGAGCTCTATAAAAGCTTTAGTGGTCTTGATGAGAAGAAACTTGTTTATGGCCTGCACCCCAAAAGCAAACAATGGATATTTGCCTATAAATATCGGCTTT
>JAGRNA010000201.1 GCA_020441005.1 Leptospiraceae bacterium | reverse complement strand
AGGATATATGAGTGACAATCAGGGTCCTTCCGTAGAACCAGCCAGCGCCGTGCCACCGGCGGCATTCCCGCCTCCCGGTGCCGGTCCGCAGCAGAGTCCCGAGGGCCCGACCAGCCCGTCCAAGTCGGGATTGACCGAGCTTTGGGGTACAATTCTGGTTGTCGGGGGGGTGCTGATCACCCTCGCTCTGATTTCCTTTGAATACCAGATGGGTCAGGGTCAGACACCACAGGCCGCAAGCAACCTGATTGGCACCGCCGGTCATTACAGCGCCCAAACGCTTTTTTGGCTATTTGGCAAGGCGGCCTTTTTGTCCGGTCCCTGGATTTTTTTGTTGGGAGTTTTTACGATTCGCCGAGGAGGCTTTTCTGATCCGGTATCGCGTCTCCTGGCTCTGTTTGTTGTCATGATTGGCAGCGCACTTAGCGCCGGTCTGATTTGGTCCACCGATGGTCATCCCTCGCGCCTGGTGGGCGGCCTCATCAGCCTGTATCTGGGTGGCGCCCTGCAATACATGTTCGGTTATTACGGCGCCCTGATTGTGGCGCTGGCTTCCTTTGGGTTGGGCGTGGCTTTGTCGATCCGTTTGCCCCTGCCGCTGGTGCTGGAATCGCTACAAGAGGGGATCGTCAAACGTCTGAACGATTTTTCGGGGATATTTACTAATAATATTTATTATCAACCAGCAAGGGCCGCTGCGGCCGGCAGTGTCGGCGTAGAGGCGATGCCGGCCAGGGAGGTCCCGACCAGCCAGGCAAGCAAGGGCTCGGCTGTGCCACCCTGGCTCGAAAAGGTCAGTCTGCCCCCGGAGTCAGAATCACCAGCACCGCCCCGGGACATGTCCGGTTCTGCAAGGGCGAGCGCGCCGGCGGATGCGGATGGCACCGCCCCCAAAAAGGCCCCGCCTGTCCCGGCTGAGTCGTCTGGGCCAGGGGGGCAGCCAGGCACTCCAAAGACCGAAGCTTCCGGATCCAGGGATCAGTGGTACAGTCGTCAGCGCAGGCTGCAGGATCGCTTGCGAATCGGAGAATCGGGCAGTTTTTTCGAACCGGCTGGTGTCCGCACAACCGGGTTTTCCACGCGCCCTGCACCCGAGCGCCGCATTGATTGTGCTGCCGGTGATTTTTTCAGCTCTGACGACCTGGCGAGGCAAAAGACTGCCAGCGCGGTCATAGCGGGTTATTTCAACAACGATGAGACCCGGTTTCACTTTACCGGCTCACCCCGGCCCCATCAAGGTCCATTTCGTGCGGGATCGGTCGGGGATAGCGCAACGAATGCCTTCCGGGGACCAGGTCTGTTGCAGCCGCATGATACCACCTTGTTAAAACGCAACCGGCCAGCTACTGCCCGGATGGAGACGGCATTCTTGCCAGGTGCGTGGCCGGGTACTGGCGGGCAGACCAGCGTGTCACCAGGCGGACCAGATCGAGAGGCTGCTCCTTCGAGCCGCGGTGTGGCGGCAGAGAGTCGGGTCGAGTTGCCCGTTGAGCGACCGGTTGCGGCGCCTGATGGTGTACACAATACGAGTCTGAATGCGGACGTGGTCGAGCAAGCTGGCGACCCGGCTCTACAATCGGGTTCATCGATTGAGCGGCCGGAACGGCTGCGAACAGGCCATCTGGATCAGCTAGCAGATGACCTTGATTCGGTCGCCGAAATGGCATTCGATGCGGTGGGTCCGAATTTCACAGCGGACAGTGACGAGTCGCTGGAGTCGCCTCTGCGAACCGGCGTCCTGGAAAATGCGCAGTCCGCCCCCCGCCAAACAGCCGGGGAGACCGCCCAGGAGTTGCACACCCTGATTCCGGAATTTCAGCCCGCTCGCAGCCGTTATCATGTTCCGGTGGATGTGCTCAATTCCGGTGAGCGGATTTCCAATTCACAGATTCAAAGCGACATTGAACAAACTACAGCGCGCCTGGAGCAGGTCTTCCAGGACTATGGTATTCCTGCGCGCGTGGTGCACGCGCAGCGCGGACCGATCATTACCTTGTACGAAGTCAAGCTGGAACCGGGTATCAAAGTGGCGCGTATCCAGGGGATCAATGATGAGATCAAGATGCACCTGGAAGCCGAAAGTATTCGCATTATCGCGCCAATCCCGGGCAAGTCCACGGTCGGGATCGAACTGCCGAACCGGCATCGCGAACCGGTGATGCTGCGTGAAATGCTGCAAGGCAGTCACAAGAACGAGCAGGGCCTCGGGATTGTGCTCGGCAACGACATTAACGGTCAAAAGGTTTTTGCCGATTTAACCAGGCTGCCGCACCTGCTGATCGCCGGGGCGACGGGCAGCGGCAAGTCGGTGTATATGAACGCAATCATCGCGTCGCTCTTGTATCATTATTCGCCCGAGGATCTGCGCTTTATTATGATCGATCCCAAGATGGTCGAATTGCGGCTCTTTGAGGGCATTCCGCATTTGACCATGCCGGTCATCACCGACGTGCGCAAGGCGAACAAGGCCTTGAACTGGGTGGTCCAGGAAATGGAGCGCCGGTATGAAATCCTGTCCGCGATCAAGAGTCGCGATTTGCGTTCCTATAACGAGCGGGTCCAGCAGTCGCAGCGCCAGGATCCGGACAGCCTCTTGAAACCCATGCCCTATATCGTGGTCCTGATCGATGAATTGGCCGATTTAATGATGGTTTCGGCCAAGGAAGTCGAGGACTCGATTATTCGATTAACGCAAAAGGCGCGCGCGGTCGGCATTCATGTGATTATGGCTACCCAGCGACCGTCGGTGGATGTGATCACGGCGCTGATCAAGGCCAATTGTCCGGCCCGGATTGCCTTTCAGGTATCCCAAAAAACAGATAGTCGAACCATTCTGGATATGAACGGCGCTGAAACTCTGCTGGGCAAGGGCGATATGCTCTATCGTTCCCCGATTGCGACTGGTATGATTCGGTTGCAGGCGCCCCTGATCGGTGAGGCTGAAATCGCGCGCATGGTGGCCGAAAGCCGCCGCTACGGCGAGCCCGTGTACGTGCAACTGGAAAGTGATAGTACCGAGTCCGGTGGTGGCGAGGATGACAGCCTGGACGAGCAACTCTTTGACCAGGCCTGGGAGATCATCCTGGAATCCGGCAAAACCTCGACTTCCTATGTGCAAAGAAGGCTGCGCATCGGTTACAATCGGGCCGCCAACATTATTGAAAAAATGGAAGAAAGGGGCTATTTGGGGCCCCAGATGGGTTCTAAACCGCGTGAAATCCTGAAAAGGCCTTGACCCCGAGGGCCAGCCGGCCGCTATAGATTGCAATGGTCGGCCGGGGACATCATCGTATGCGCATTTCTTCAATATACAAGTTATTGGCACTGGTTGCTCTGGCTGGCGCCGCTCCAGCCCTGCTGGCCGAGAAAGAAACGCCCATCCATAACTGGACCAATCATGCCCAGGTAGCACGCGAGGTCATCAATCATTTTGAAGAATTAAAGAGCCTGCAGGGCAATTTCCAGATCCAGACCACCGGGGGCAGCGGCGCGCGTCAAATGAGCGGTCGCTTCTATTATCAAAAACCGGACAAGATCCGCTATGAATTCAGTTCTCCGGCCGGCAATTTGATCGTTTCAAACGGCAGTACAATGTGGTATTATATCCGCCGCCGCAATCTGGTTGGCAAACAGGACCTGCGCATCCAGAAAAAGAACTCCAGCGGACAAGCAATCTTTGTCAGCGGGGTCGTATCCGGTCTGAGCCGCCTGTTTCGAATGTATCATTATCATTTTGACACCCCGGAACAACCCCGTCAAATTGACGGCGAAAAAACATTTGTGCTGTCGATGAAACAGCGCACCCGTATCGGCGGATACGAAGAATTGACTTTGTTCGTCGATGCCGAAAAATACTTCGTGCGCAAGGCCATCGGTAACGATGGCTATGGTAAACAGAGCACAATTCAATTCAGTAATCTACAAGCAAATCCGCAATTGGAGGGCAAACTGTTCCAGTTCCAGGCGGATGACAACGTGCGGGTGGTTAATAACCCCTTTGTCGCGGACGATCGCGATCAACAAACAGAAGCTAGCACAGAAGAGTAAGGCGAGACTGCTCATCCCAAAGCAAACACAGGACTAGAGGCTGCATGGTAATTTCCAAAAGAGTAGGAGTGATCCTGAGGGAGGCGCGTGAAGAGCGCGGTTTATCCTTGAAGGATGTCGCTCGAGAAACGAATATCGCAATTAAATACATTGAAGCCCTGGAAAACGAAGATTTTTCCCAGTTCCCGGGTGAAACCTATTCGATGGGTTTTCTACGCAACTATGTAGAATTCCTGAACATGGACGTAGAACAGGTCCTGAATCTGTACCGCGGTCAACAAATCGATCAGAGCCCGGCCCCGGTGCAGGAGTTAACCCGCGGCAGCGCCCGTCTGGATCTCAAGCTGCCGCGCTTGCAGATGAATTTGAATCTGGATCGCAAGTGGCTCCTGTTGGGCGCTGCGGTACTGATCGTCGGCTTGATTGTTGCCTTGTTTGCCAGCGGCACCTTGCCGTTGCCGGACTTCAGCAGCAGCACCAGCAATGCGAGCGCGGACAACTTTGTCTGCGAGGGTCGTGAGCTGGAAGATTTTACCCTGCCGGCCTTCAATACCGGCGGTCGGGCTGTGTTCATGGATGACAAGAGCAGTTTGCGTTTTAACCTGGATCAGCATCGAATCAAGCTTTGTCTGGTCAAAGTTGAGCGTAAGGTGCCGGAGGGTGCCTTTGCAACCTTTAGCATGATGGTCGATGAGGAATCGATTCATGATTTCCAGGTGCGGGAACGCGAGGACTACACCCTGTCGGGCGATGTGGCCGGTCTCAAGGGCCTGAATCGCATGGTTGTACTGCGTCCAGTAGCTCTGGGTGATTACACGGCCCAGATGGAGTTTACCAGTCTGGCTGGAGCCAATCCAGGCGTGAATACAGTCGACAACGACGCGAACACCACGAACGCGAATGTGGATGTCGGCAGCCAGACCAATCCCAACCAGGCGGCGACTACCGGATCCATCCAGGTGACCCTGGAATTCCTGCAACCCTCGTATCTAAGCTGGGTAACGGATGGACAAAGGCATGCCGGACGCACCTGGGCTGTTGGGCGCACAGTCACCCTGGAAGCTAATAATCGTTTGGAAGTCAAAATTGGTAATGCCGGCGGAGTGCGCATTCGTCGCGATGGGCAGCCGCCACGTCTGGCTGGACGACCGGCGCAAATCGTGACCCTGACCTACAGTATGGTTCCTGATCCGCTGGATCCGGCGATTCGTCAGATCCAGGAGAGCATCCGCTAGACCCCCCGGCGGGATGCCAGGACGATTGTGTCTGCGCCCCTGTCCTATTTTATCACTACGCTTGGTTGTGTGAAGAACCAGGCCGACAGTCGCCAAATGGCGCTCAGTTTGCAAAAACGTGGTCTGGTGCTAGCCGCGGACGCGACCACGGCGGACGTGCATGTCATTAATTCCTGCGCCTTCATTGAATCCGCTCGCCGGGAGACCATTGCAGCGATCCTGGAAGCGTATGATGCCCGCCAGCAAACGGATCAAAAACTGGTCGTGGCGGGTTGCTTCAGTCAGCGTTATGCCAACGAAATCAAAACGGAGCTGCCCGAGGTAGATCTGGCTTTTGGTACCGGCCAGTACGCTGCGGCGGGGTCGCTGATTGTCGATCGCTTCGAGTGGCAGGAGCGTCTGCAAGAGCAGGAAGCCGGGCAGCGACCGGCCTTGCAGTCAAGTCCAGGCTCGGACCTGGCGCGCTTGACCCGTGCCGGTGTCAGCTCACGACAGTCGAGCAGCGCCCTGGAAACGGTTTGGGCGCCCATCAAAATCTCGGATGGCTGCAACCGGGGCTGCAGTTTTTGCGCCATACCGGCCATGCGCGGCCCTTTTCAAAGCCTGGCAGTCGATGCAATTCTAGACGAGGCCCGACTGTTAATAGCCCAGGGTGTAAGGGAGATCTGCCTGGTCAGTCAGGACACGAACCACTTTGGCGGCCAAACCGAGGCCCTCGTAGATCTGATTTGTCGGCTGGATGAGATCCCTGGTCTGGAATGGCAGCGTTTGCTGTATATGTATCCCGACCCGCTCAGCCTGGCTGTCTATCGTCAACTGGCACCGCTGAAGCTGCGCAGCTTTGTGCCCTATCTGGAAAGCCCTGTGCAGCATGTTGCTCCCCGGGTATTGCGGGCGATGAAACGCTACGGCAGCATGGAGTTCTTTACAGACTTTTTTGGCGAAATTCGCAGCCTCTATGATCAATTAGAGATTCGCACCGCGCTGTTGTGCGGTTTCCCAACAGAAGGCCCGGCCGAGGTGGACGCAGCCCTGCAATTCATTGAGACAGTGCGCCCGGAAAAGCTGGCCCTGTTCAGCTATTCGGCCGAGGAAGGGACCGCTGCCTGGGGCCTGGCAGACCCGGTTCCGGCGGACGAAAAGGCCTGTAGGGTCAACCTGCTGCGCGCAGCGCATTTGCAAGTCTTGCAGGAATTACACCTGCAAAGGCTGGGGCGGCGTTACAATTGTATGATCGACAAAATAGACTCTGATTCTACCCTGACAGCCAGACGTCCGCAGGATGCGCCAGATATTGACGAACAGGTTTTTGTGGAGCTGGATCCCGCAGCAAGGCGTCATCACTGGCAACCCGGACAAATCGTGCCTCTTGAAATCAACGGCTTTTTTGAATATGACATGAGCGGTCGTTTGGTGCTGGAATCAAAATGAAACTAGAATGGAATCTGCCCAACATCCTGACCATGTTACGGGTCGTTTCAGTGCCCTTTTTTATCTACCTGTTACTACAAAGCGATCCCCTCAGTCGCTGGATTGCCTTTGGATTGTTTGCGCTTGCATCCCTGACCGATCTGGTGGACGGTTATCTGGCGCGTAAATACCGCCTGGAAACAGAACTGGGCAAGTTTCTCGATCCGCTAGCTGACAAGCTGCTGGTGTTGGGCTCATTTATTACCTTTCTGGCGCTATCATCGCAGGTACAGCTCTGGATGGTGTTGTGCATTATTGGACGCGACTTTCTGATTACCTCCATGCGCTTCCTGGCCGTTCGCAAGGGTGCCAGTTTACGAACCTCCATGTTTGGCAAGGTGAAGACCGTCTTTCAAATGCTGGCCATAATCCTGATCATTTTCAGTTTTTTGATTATTTCCTGGAAAGAACGCGGGCAAATCAATGCAATGTTCGAGGGTCAATCGCTTGAATTTGGCCGTTCTGTTTTTATGATCGCCTGGCATAATTTGACAGCTACCTGGCAGGGAGCAATGCCGGGATCAATCTGGTTTCAACTCTCCAGTTTTGGCCC
>JAGRNA010000200.1 GCA_020441005.1 Leptospiraceae bacterium | reverse complement strand
GTACGGGCGACGATCACGCCATCGACGCGCCGACCCGCCGCAATCCGCTGATAGGCCCGCAGCTCGTCTTCCTGCGTCAACTGCGAGCTGACGAGCAGGTCAAACTGGTTGTTCGAGGCCACATAGCTGATGCCCTTCATCAGCAGGCTGAAGAAGTCATCATCCGGCTGATGGGCTGCCTGCGGAAACACGAAGCCAATCGTATCGGCTCGCTGTGCCTGTAACTGACGCGCGAGTACATTCGGCTGATAGCCAAGCTCTTTAGCGATGGTGATGATGCGCTCGCGGGTCTGTTCATTGACGTCATCATAACCGCCTAACGCCCGCGATGTGGTCGTCACGGAGCAGCCAGCAGCGGCAGCGACATCTTTAAGGGTGACAGGCATAAACAAAACGTCTTCTTTAAGCGAAAAGTAAGCAATTTTGCAATCTTGCAAGCGTCCGAAACGTTTCGGATCGTCCCTAGCATATCAATTTTGGGGTCAGGTGTCAAATAATGGCTCCTGTATGTGAGTAGCTAACACCTCAGGGAAATAAGTGCCATGAAATATGCCCCTAGAGTTTTATGACATATCCTCGCAACCAGTAGGTTGCATATTGTCAGGTAGATTTTTGCATGGATCCCAGTAGTTGGGTGAGGTTGGATCTATGTAAACTCGCAACTGTGAAAGATCTAGATTCATATTGTAATACTTCGTGAAGATCTCTTCACCATCGTCATTTCTGCCTCTCGAAGCAGCATCGGGTAGGACCGTTTTTTCTGAAAACAAGGCTGTGCCGAGAACCGGATCTGACAACACGGCACCAAGTAGGTTAGCACGTAACAAGATCGAGTCCTGTAAATTTGCAGCAACTAGATTTGTCCTTCGCATATTTGTGCCAATCAAGCGAGACCTTTGAAGTGAAGCCCCACCTAATGATGCGTTTTCGAGGTCTGCTCCAGAAAGATCTGCGCCCTCAAGATTTGCGTCGTTTAGCTGAACTCTTTTCAAATTTGCATAACTAAGGTCAGCGTTTGCGAGTAGACTACGCTCACCATTGTACCAACCATTCTTCTCCTCATAGGCTCGTAGGAGACTAATAGCTTGAGCTGCGTTTGATGGACCCCCGTATTTTATTGCTGAGAGAAGCTCTTTAGATAACTGATCCTTATCTCGATTCGCTTGAAAACGGTTAACCAACAGGGCCGTTCCAATGATGCTTGCTATATCTGTAGCTATATTAGTCCAATAGGACAGCACGTTTGTATTGTCGGTCTCTTGAACGCCTAAAGTGAAATGCCCGATTATCAGCAGGGCAATAATCACAAGCGCGCTGAGTACATGTTGATTAAACTCGCGCTGAGTGATTTTTCCGAAAACTGTGGCTGTTCTGAAATCCTCGTAGCTAGATTGTGATTGTGCTTCCATGTGATTATCCCTATGTAGATATGTTATATGTCATCGTGTAATAGAGATAATACACATACACATAGCAATTCTCAAAATCTGAGCGATATATAACGATCCACTATCTGTGGATTGTCTGCCTTGCGGAGTGAAGTTTTTCTACCAACTTTCAGATGCATGGCAGATTACAACAAATGCTTTACCATCTGGAAACCCATTCCTTGTCCAACTGTGCTATGCTGCCCTCAACCGATAGCCTGTACGAGGCCCACCAATCCCATGACGAACATCCATCCCCGCCAACGACCAACAAAAGTCCCCTCACATCACGGGGAGGGGATTTAGGGGTGGGGTTCAACTAAAAAATTTTTCTCGCCAAGCAGCTAAATATGGCAGCAAAACGGCATAGAGCCTTAGTCCTCCTCCACATCCAACCGTTTGGCAATTGCTTGACTATGACGGTCACGCTTGACGCTGATGCGGTCAAGGTAGACGCGGGTTGTGCTCAGGTGCTGATGGCCGAGTACGGTCTGTACGGCGTGTAAGTCGCCGCTGTCCTCACCGACCATGCGCGCGACGGTGTGCCGCGTCTGGTGCAGATGAATATCGCCCAGGCCTGCTTCCAGGGCATATTTTTTGAGCATCTTCACAAAGCC